>NZ_JBFRFR010000046.1:0-74896 GCF_052114925.1 Bradyrhizobium sp. 2TAF36
GTGCTGGTCTATCACGACGCGACCACTTCGCGCGAAACCGAGCGACAGCTGCACCAGTCGCAGAAGCTGGATGCGATCGGCAAGCTGACYGGCGGCGTCGCGCACGACTTCAACAACATGCTCACGGTGATATCAGGCAATACCGAGACGCTGGTGGCGAGCCTGAAGCAGCAGCCCGAGCTCCAGCGCGTGGCCCGCCTGATCGACGATGCCGCCGAGCGCTGCGCCGAGCTGATCCAGCATCTGCTCGCCTTTGCACGAAGGCAGCCGCTCCAGCCGCGCAATGTCGAGATCAACGGCGCGATCGCCGATATCGCCAAGCTGCTGCGCCCCACCCTCGGCGAGCAGATCCAGATCGAGACCGTGCTGGAACAGGGACCGATGACCGCGCATATCGATCCGTCCCGCCTCACCAATGCCGTGCTCAACATGGCGATCAACGCCCGCGACGCCATGCCGAACGGCGGCAAGCTGCTGCTCGAGACCCACCACGTCGTACTCGACGAGGCCTATGCGCAGGCCCACGCCGAGGTGCAGCCCGGCCCCTACGTGATGCTCGCGGTCAGCGACACCGGCACAGGCATGTCAGCGGACATCCAGCAGAAGGCCTTCGAGCCGTTCTTCACCACCAAGGAGGTCGGCAAGGGCTCGGGCCTCGGCCTCTCCATGGTCTACGGCTTCGTCAAGCAGTCCGGCGGCCACATCAAGATCTACAGCGAGGAAGGCCACGGCACCACGATCAAGCTCTATCTGCCGCCGGGCGACGGCATGACGGATGCGGCGGCCCCAGTGGCGCCGCAGGCCGAAGGCGGCGCCGAGACCATTTTCGTGGTCGAGGACGACACGCTGGTGCGCAACTTCGTCACCGCGCAGCTGCAGAGCCTCGGCTACGACACGGTCGCCGCGCCCGACAGCCGGGCCGCGCTGGACATGATCGAGGCCGGCCAGGGCTTCGACCTCCTGTTCACCGACGTCGTCATCCCCGGCGGCATGAGCGGCCGCGAGCTCGCCGAAGAGGTGGCCAAGCGCCGGCCGGGCGTGAGGGTGCTCTACACCTCCGGCTACACCGACAACGCCATCGTCCACCACGGCAAGCTCGACGACGGCGTGCTGCTGCTGACCAAGCCCTACCGCCGCAACCAGCTCGCCGAGATGATCCGGAAAGCGCTGAACGGCGGCGGGATGACGGCGGGCTAGTTCAAGGATTGTTCTGCGGCGGCTTCCGCCGCTTTGCCTCGAACACCTTCGCGACATCCGGAGGCATCGCCCCAGGCGCACGCGATCGCGCGCTTTCTATCGCCCATGCCTTTTCGAAATCGGCGCTCGCGGCGGCAGCGTCGTGCTTTTTCTCGTAGGCCGCGCTGCGTGCGCGATAGGCTTGTTCATTGTCCGGATCGAGTTCGATCTGCTTTGTGAAGTCGGCAATGGCCCGGTCCTGATCGTCCTTGAGCGCGTAGGCGCGGCCGCGAAGCCCGTAGACGTATCCGATCCTGGCGTCGGCTGCGATGCTGGCGTCGAAATCGGCGATGGCCGCGTCGAGATCGCGCGTGTGCAGATAGGCCGAGCCACGGATGCTGAACGAATACGAACGCTTCGGATTCAGCTCGAGCGCCTTGCTGGCGTCGGCAATCGCATGCGCGAAGTCATCCTGGCGTAAACGAGCGTCGGCGCGACTCTCGTAAGCCGCCGCACTGCCCGGATTCATGCTGATCCAGTGATCGATGTCGGCGATGGCGTGGCCGTAGTCCTTCTTTCGCCTGAACGCCACAGCCCGGTATCGATATCCGTCGAAACCGCCGTCCGGTTCGATGCCAAGCGCGCTGGCAAGATCGGACGACGCGCCGGCGCGGTCGCCGATGTGATTGCGGCTGTCTTGCCGGGCAAGATAGGCTGCGATCCATCTCGGGTTGATCTCGATCGCCCTGGATTCGTCCGCGATGGCACCGCGCCGATCGCCCTTCCTCGCGCGGGCGATACCCCGGTTGGTGTAGGCGCGAAAATTCTGCGGATCGATCTCGATGGCTTTCGTCGAGTCGGCGATCGACTGATCGACATTGCCGTCGTCGAAATTGGCTGCACCCCGCCTCATATACGCGTCGGCGAAGGCTGGATTGATGGCGATGGCCTCGCTCTCATCGGCGACGGCCGCCTTGTAGTCGCCGCTGCGCCAGTGGGCGTTGCCCCGATCATGAAAAAAGCCCGCACGTTCATCGTGGCCTGGCGTGCCGGCCTCGATCAGGCGCGTGCAGGCCGAAATCACGGCCGCTTCCGGAGCATCGTTGGATGCATTGCAAGATAACCGGTCCTGATCGGCTTGAGCCAATCCAAGGGACGGGATCAGGCCGAGCACGACGGCCAGCGCGATGACTCTCATGCGTTGCCCCTGGAGCGAGGTGAATTGCGGGAAACTATCTAGAGGTGCAGCGCGGCTTCGCGCAAGAGACCGCTGTCTAGCGCGTCGCCAGCACCACGGCCGCCAGCGTGAAGACCAGCGCGGCGATCTGCCCCGGCCCCAACGGCTCGTGCAGCGCCAGTGCCGAGGCGACGACGCCGATCACGGGTACCGCCATCGTCCCGATCGCCGCCACAGACGCCGGCAGGCGCGCTAACGCCGCGAACCAGCTGACATAGGCGATGCAGAACTGCACCACGGTCGAATAGACGGCTGCCCAGCCGAGCGTCGTCACCTGCTCCGGATGCGAGGCCTGGCACGGCTTCGACAGCGCCCGGATTGTGTGTGCGCCCGGCTGAGAACTGCACTGAATTACGAATGCTCACTGACGTCATCGGCGGTCTCGCAGCGGGGGCCGATGTTGTTTCCGGGTGACAGGCGACCGAAATCAAACGGTATTCCTGGCAGGCAAGACCATTCTCGTTGAGCCGCTTCGGCGAGCGAATATGTTGCGGTCTGTTTCTGAGGATTTCACCTCGGAATGGCCTGCGGGTCGGTGCCAAGTCTGCCGGTAATAAAATTGATAATTGAATCGAGAATTGGTTCTTGTCCGACCCGGCGCCGTTTCAGGCTCCCCACATTGTTGGCGAGCACGGCTGTCGCACTGGCGCTGACGATCATGTCGGCGCGCGCCGACGGCGGCGCTGGCGGAGCCGGTGGCAATGGCACGGGCGGCGGCGGTGGCGCTGCCGGTACCAGCGCCTCTCCTAACGGTGGAAATGGCGGTGACAACGCGATCGGACAAGGCGCGGGCGGCGGCGGCGGCGCTGCCGCAGGCGGCACCGGAGGCTCCGGGGGCACGGCGACCTCAGGCGGCAACGGCGGACTAGGCGGTGACGGCGGCAACATTGTCGGTGGCAGCGGTGGCAATGGCGGCAACGGCAACTCAGCCCTGACTGCGGGTAGTGGCGGTGGCGGCGGCGGTGGCGGCGAAGGTGCGCTCGGTGCCGGCTCCGGTGGAGCGGGTGGCGCCGGCGGTCACGGCGGCGCCAGCGCGAGCGGCGCCGATGGTTCTGCTGTCATTGGTGGCCTTGATGCCAGCGCGGGAACGGGCAGCGGCGGCGTCGGTGGCGGCGGTGGTGCGGGTGGCGCCGGCGTGCAGGTCAGCGTCGGAGGCAGCACCCTTTCGATAGCGGCGACCGGCGGCGCGGGTGGGGTTGGTGGCAGTGGCGGCGCCGGCGGGAGCGGCGGCAATGGAGCCAGTGCTCTCTCCCTGGGCGTCGCTGGTGTGACCGGCGGGACCGGTGGCAACGTCCTCGGCAGCGGGGGCGCTGCCGGCGGCGGCGGCAATGGCGGCACCGCCGTGCAGGTCACCAGCGCAGGCACCACGACGGTCCAGCAAACGGTCGCCGGCGGCGATGGCGGCAGCGGCGGGCGCGGCGGTACAGCGGGTCACGGCGGGAGTGGTGGTGCGGGCGCTTCCGGCGCCAATGTTCTCGGCGCGCTCGATGGCGGGACCGGTGGAAACGGCGGCAATAGCGGGGTTGGTGCCGGCGGCAATGGTGCGATCGGCGGCAGCGGTGGCGACGGCATCCAGGTCACGGGTGGCGGCACCGTGACGATTTTGCAAAGCGTCACGGCAGGTACCGGCGGCAGCGGTGGCGCTGGCGGTGCAGGCAGCGCCGGCGGCATGGCCGGCAACGGCGGCAACGCGGGATCCAGCATCGGGCTCGGCGTAGCCGGCGGGCGCGGTGGCAATGGTGGCACCGGCGGCAGCGCCAGCGCCCACGCAGGCGATGGCGCCAATGGTGCCGACGGTGGCGTTGGTCTGCAGGTGACGAGCGGTGGCACGCTCTCAATTTCCCAAACGATCATGGGAGGCGCCGGTGGCAATGGCGGCGCTGGCGGCAACGGCGCCAATGGCGGCGCAAGCGGGATCGGCGGCGCCGGCGGCACAGGCGACAATGGCGCCAACGGGTCCTCCGGCTCCGGCTTTCTCAATGGCAACAACGGTCTGGTTGGTGGCGCTGGCGGCAACGGCGGGAATGGTGGCGCCGGCGGAAATGGCGGCATTGGCGGTAGCGGATCCAGCGGCGGCGATGGTGTCCAGCTCACGAACGGCGGGACCGTTACAGTTTCGGGCAACATCGCTGGTGGCGCCGGCGGGATTGGCGGCTCCGGCGGCAATGCCGGCAACGGCGCCGCCGGGGGCAACGGCAGTGACGCCGGCACAGCGGGCACCGGCGGTGCTGGCGCGAGTGCCCTTCTCCCGGCCGTCGCTGGCGGCAGCGGCGGCAGCGGCGCCGCCGGCGGAATGGGTGGCAACGGCGGGAGCGGAGGAAGCGCCGGCGATGCCGGCGTAGGTGGTCATGGCGGCGCCGGCGGCGCCGGCGCGACCATTTCAAACGGTGGCACGCTGACCAATCAAGGCATCATCACCGGCGGCGATGGCGGCCGCGGCGGCACCGCAGGCAGTGGCGGCAACGGCGGCGCCGGTGGCAATGCGGGCAACGGCGGTGTCGGCGGCGTTGGCGGCGCTGGCGGCAACGGCACCGCTGGCGTCAACGTGGTCGGCTCGACCGATGGCGGCAATGGCGGCAACGGCGGGACCGGCGGATTTGGCGGTGCCGGCGGCAATGCCGGCAACGGTGGCAGCGCCTCGAGCCGCGGCGGCGATGGCGGCTATGGTGGCACCGGCGGCGTTGGCGCCGCCTTCTCCAACGGCGGCACGCTGATCAATCGCGGCACGATCACCGGCGGCAATGGCGGCATCGCCGGGGCCGCGGGCATGGGTGGCCTCGGCGGCACCGCGGGCAGCGCCGGCAGCGGTGGTGTCGGCGGCTCCGGCGGCGTCGGCGGTGCCGGGGCCTTGGCCGCCAGCGGCGGCACGAACGGCACCACAGGGACGAACGGCTTCTCCGGCGTGAGCGGCAGCGCCGGCGCGAGCGGTAGCTCCGGCAGCAGCACCGTCACCGCCGGGGTCTCCGGCGCGGTCGGTGCAGGCGGCGCCGGCGTCATCGGCACCAATCTCAGCATCATCAACAGCGGATCGATTTCAGGCGGTCTCGCCGGCGACGGCGTCACGCGTGCCAACGCCATCACCTTCACCGGCGGCGCGAACACGCTGCAGCTTCAGGCCGGCTACAGCTTCAGCGGCAACGTCGTCGATCAAACCGGCAACGGCGCCTTGCAGTTCGGCGGCAACACCAACCCCACTGCTTCTTTCGACGTTTCGCTGATCGGCGCCGCTGCGCAGTATCAGGGCTTCGCGAGCTTCGAGAAGACGGGCGCCTCGACCTGGGCGCTAAGCGGCACCAATAGCGCTGCATTGCCGTGGTCGATCGCCGCCGGCACGCTGCTGGTGAACGGCTCGCTGGCCAATTCGACCATGACCGTGAACGCCGGCGGCACGCTTGGCGGCACGGGCACTATCGGCGCAACGACGATCAATGCCGGTGGCACGTTCATGCCTGGAGCCGTCAACACGCCGGGGACGTCGACGACGGTCGCCGGCAATCTGGCCTTCCAATCGGGCGCGCTCTACGTCGTTGCGGTCAATCCATCGACGTCGAGCTTCGCCAATGTCACGGGCGCGGCGACGTTGACGGGCGCGACCGTGGTCGCGAATTTCCTGCCCGGCAGCTATGTCTCAAAGACATACACGATCGTGACCGCGGCCGGCGGACGTGGCGGCACGACGTTCGCGGGCATCACCAATGTCGGACTGCCGACGGGCGCGAGCGATACGCTGAGCTATGACGCCAACAACGCCTATCTGAACCTGACCGCCGCCTTCACCAATTACACCGGCCTCAACGTCAACCAGCAGAACGTCGCCAACGCGCTGACCAACGCCTTCAACAACAACGGCGGCCTTCCGATGGGCTTCTTCGGACTCGGTCCCGCCGGCTTGACCCAGGTCTCCGGCGAGAGCGCCACCGGCTCTCAGCAGACGACGTTCAACGCGATGAACCAGTTCATCGGCGTGATGACGGATCCATTCATCTCCGGTCGCAGAGGTCCCGTCAGCGCCGACGGCCCGCCTAATGCGTATGCCGAGGACAGCTCGGCCTACGCGGCACGCGGTCGAACTGTCGGCGAGCGCGACGCTTATGCGGCGATGTCCACCAAGGCGCTGGCAGTTCCGACCTTCGAACAGCGCTGGAGCGTATGGGCCGCCGGCTTCGGCGGCTCGCAGACCACGGCCGGCAACGCCATCATCGGCTCGAACAACAGCGCGAGCAGCATCTACGGCATCGCGGTCGGTGCGGACTATCAGGTCTCGCCGGACACGCTCGCGGGATTTGCGCTGGCGGGCGGCCGCACCGGCTTCAACGTCAACGGCCTCGGCTATGGCAGCTCCGACCTGTTCCAGGCCGGCGCCTTCGTTCGCCATAATATCGGTGCGGCCTACATCATTGCTGCGCTGGCTTATGGCTGGCAGGACATCACGACCAACCGCATCGTCACGGTCGCCGGCATCGACCACCTGCGCGCCGAGTTCAATGCGAACGCGTATTCGGGTCGCGTTGAGAGTGGCTACCGCTTCGTCATGCCGACGCTGGGCGGTCTCGGCATCACCCCTTACGCCGCAGGGCAATTCACCACATTCGACCTGCCGGCCTATGCCGAAAGTGTCGTCGCCGGTTCGCTGTTGTTTGCACAGACCTATGCCGCCAAGAGCGTGACCGACACGCGCAGCGAGCTCGGCATTCGCACCGACAAATCATTCGCCATGCAGAACGGCATCGTCACGCTGCGCGGCCGCCTTGCATGGGCGCATGATTTTAATCCGGATCGTTCGATTGCCCCGACCTTCCAGTCGCTGCCGGGCGCAAGCTTCGTCGTCAACGGTGCGGCGCAGGCGCCCGACTCCGCGCTGACCACGGCCTCGGCCGAATGGCAGTGGACCAACGGCTGGTCTGCCGCCGCGACGTTCGAGGGCGAGTTCTCGAATGTCATGCAAAGCTATGCCGGCAAGGGCGCGATCCGCTACGCATGGTAATGCCTGGTTCTCGAGCTAGCGCGTCGCCAGCACCACGGCTGCCAGCGTGAAGATCAGCGCGGCGATCTGGCCCGGCCCCAGCGGCTCGCCCAGCGCCAGCGCGGAGGCGACCACGCCAATGACAGGCACGGCCATGGTGCCGATCGCGGCGACCGAGGCCGGCAGCCGCGCCAGTGCCGCGAACCAGCTGACATAGGCGATGCAGAACTGCACCACGGTGGAATAGACCAGCAGCCACCAGCCGACCGGCGTCACCAGCGAAAGATGCGTGGTCTCGACCAAGAGGCCGATGATCGAGATCGGCAGGCAGCCGATCCCGATCTGCCAGGCCGCGGCCGTGATCGGCGGCAGATGGATCGGGTACTTCTTCGAGAACACCGTGCCGATGGCGAAGCCGAGCGCGCCGGCCAGCGCCATGATGATGCCCGGCAGCTTCTCCACGCTTGCGGCAAAGCCGTTGCCGCCCATGATCGAGGCCAGGCCGACGAAGGCCATCACCAGCCCCAGCGTGCGCAGCACGGTCGGCCGCTCGCCCAGCACCGGCCAGGCGATCAGCGAGGCCCAGACCGGCATGGTGTAGGCGATCAGCGCCGCCTCGCTGGCCGGCAGCCAGAGCAGCGCCAGGCCCATCAGCACCATCCAGCCGGTGACGTTGAGGACGGCGGCGGTCAGTAAGCGCGGCCAGATCCCCGGCCCCACCTTAAGGCTCTGCCGGCGGATCAGCGCGAGGGCGGCGAGCAGCACCGCGCCCAGCACGCCGGTCACCCCGCGCAGCGTCAGCGGCGGCAGCTCGGACAGCAGGAATTTCGTCACCGGCCAGTTGAAGCCCCAGCCGATCGAGGTGATGGCGAGGAACATCAGGCCGGCCGGGGCGATGCGCGGTCGCGCATCCCGGCGAGTCGAATCAAGCATGTGGGGTACCCGGCAAAATCGCGGTCAGCTTGGCGCGGATTCGTACGCGCCACCACCACCCCGGCGGGCATGCCTGCCCTCACCTTCCGTAGCCCTACGTGAGTCCCGCTGAGGCAAGCCCGGTCCCGAAAAATATACCTGCCCTGTGAACAGTGGGGTGAAGGGTCCGTATCGTCACGGGATGCAAATTTTTTTGGTTGGGAATCCCTGAGGACTCACTGATACTTGGCTCAACAACAGGCGCGGGCTTGCCCCCTGTTATCCCCCGCAATCCACCATATTTAGTATTTGATTCAGGAACTCGCACTAGTTCTTGACGGGCGCAACGGAGAGTCCTAGCTTTCGGTCCGTTCGGCGCGAGTGAGTTTGCGTCCCGCCGGCACTCCCCCAAAGGGTCTCGCAAATCGTCACTCCGCCAAGCCAGCCAAAGGCCGCGGATGAGGGCTTGTCTGCCCTCGAAATGCAGACCTTCGGGCGCCAGAACGGGCCGGCAACAGGCTCGGATGGCATTGGTTGAAGTGGCGTGTGGGGCGTTGAACGCATGTCGCGCACATCCCCTTGGGGGCGGATGGGTGTGGACATGCCGGCGGATGAGAACCATCGCGCCGGGAGAAACTGGGCCGGATCCACCGGCTGAACTGCGAAGCCTTTGGGCCGATGAGGTCCTTGGAGGAATCGCGAACCGAAATAGCGACCCGGGCGCCTTGCGGAGGCAGTCCGGCAGATAAAAGGACGGGGCAAGACCATGCGGATTGAGCGGCGCCACACCACTTCGGGACAGTCACCTTACGCCGGGATCGATTTCCGGCTGACCACGTCGGAGATCCGGAATCCCGACGGCTCGGTCGTGTTCAAGCTTGAGAACGTCGAGGTGCCGACCGAGTGGTCGCAGGTCGCCTCCGACGTGCTCGCCCAGAAGTATTTCCGCAAGGCCGGCGTCGCCGCGCGCCTGAAGAAGGTCGAGGAGGAGTCCGTCCCCTCCTTCCTGTGGCGCTCCGTGCCCGACACCGAGGCGCTCGCCGCTCTCCCCGAGAAAGAGCGCTTCGTCAGCGAGCTCTCGGCCAAGCAGGTGTTCGATCGCCTCGCCGGCTGCTGGACCTATTGGGGCTGGAAGGGCAACTACTTCTCCTCCGACGAGGACGCCCAGACCTTCTATGACGAGATCCGCTACATGCTCGCCATGCAGATGGTCGCGCCGAACTCGCCGCAATGGTTCAACACCGGCCTGCACTGGGCCTATGGCATCGACGGCCCGGGCCAGGGCCACTATTACGTCGACCCCTTCACCGGCAAGCTGACCAAGTCCAAGTCGGCCTACGAGCACCCGCAGCCGCACGCCTGCTTCATCCAGGGCGTCGGTGACGATCTCGTCAACGAGGGCGGCATCATGGACCTCTGGGTCCGCGAAGCCCGCCTGTTCAAATACGGCTCCGGCACCGGCTCCAACTTCTCCCGCCTGCGCGGCGAAGGCGAGAAGCTCTCCGGCGGCGGCCGCTCGAGCGGCCTGATGAGCTTCCTCAAGATCGGCGACCGCGCCGCCGGCGCGATCAAGTCGGGCGGCACCACGCGCCGCGCCGCCAAGATGGTCGTCGTCGACGTCGATCACCCCGACATCGAGACCTATATCGACTGGAAGGTGAAGGAGGAGCAGAAGGTCGCGGCTCTCGTCACCGGATCCAAGATCAACCAGAAGCACCTCAAGGCGGTGCTGAAGGCCTGCGTGAACTGCGAAGGCTCGGGCGACGATTGCTTCGACCCCGAGAAGAACCCGGCGCTCCGCCGCGAGATCAAGCTCGCGCGCCGCAGCCTCGTGCCTGACAATTACATCAAGCGCGTGATGCAGTTCGCCAAGCAGGGCTACAAGGACATCCAGTTCGACGTCTATGACACCGACTGGGATTCGGAAGCCTACCTCACGGTATCAGGCCAGAACTCCAACAACTCGGTCTCGCTGAAGGACGACTTCCTCCGCGCCGTGGAAACCGATGGCGACTGGAACCTCGTGGGACGCACGACGAAGAAGATCACCAAGACGCTGAAGGCGCGCGACCTCTGGGAGAAGATCGGCTACGCCGCCTGGGCGTCGGCCGATCCCGGCCTGCACTTCAACACCACCATGAACGACTGGCACACCTGCAAGGCGTCCGGCGACATCCGCGCGTCCAATCCGTGCTCGGAATACATGTTCCTGGACGATACGGCGTGCAACCTCGCCTCCGCCAACCTGCTGACCTTCTACAACACCGAGACCAAGCAGTTCGACGTCGCCGGCTACGAGCACCTCTGCCAGCTCTGGACTATCGTGCTCGAAATCTCCGTGATGATGGCGCAGTTCCCGTCCCGTGCGATCGCCGAGCTCTCCTACGAGTTCCGCACGCTCGGCCTCGGCTATGCCAACATCGGCGGCCTGCTGATGACCATGGGCCTGTCCTATGACAGCAAGGAAGGCCGCGCGCTCTGCGGCGCCCTCACCGCTGTGATGACCGGCATCACCTACAAGACCTCCGCGGAAATGGCTGCTGAACTGGGCACCTTCCCCGGCTACAAGAAGAACGCCGCGCACATGCTGCGCGTGATCCGCAACCACCGCCGCGCCGCCCACGGCCAGTCCAACGGCTACGAGGCGCTCTCGGTGAACCCGGTGCCGATGGACCTCGTGTCCTGCCCGCAGGCTGACATCGTCACGCGAGCTCAGGCAGCCTGGGATGCGGCGCTCGAGCTCGGCGAGAAGCACGGCTATCGCAATGCCCAGACCACGGTGATCGCGCCGACCGGCACCATCGGCCTCGTCATGGATTGCGACACCACCGGCATCGAGCCCGACTTCGCGCTGGTGAAATTCAAGAAGCTCGCCGGCGGCGGCTACTTCAAGATCATCAACCGCGCGGTCCCCGCGGCGCTGCGCGCGCTCGGTTATCGCGAGAGCGAGATCGCGGAGATCGAGGCCTACGCCGTCGGCCACGGCTCGCTCTCCAACGCGCCGGCCATCAACGCCTCGACGCTGAAGGCCAAAGGCTTCACCGATGAAGCCATCGCCAAGGTCGAAAAGGCCCTGCCGACCGCCTTCGACATCAAGTTCGCCTTCAACAAGTGGACCTTTGGCGAGGATTTCATCCGCGACCAGCTCGGCATCGGCGCCGAGGCGATCGCAGCCCCCGGCTTCGACCTGCTCCAGGCCGTGGGCTTCACCAAGCGCGAGATCGAGGCGGCCAACGTCCACATCTGTGGCGCGATGACGGTGGAAGGTGCCCCGCACCTCAAGGCCGAGCACTATTCGGTGTTCGACTGCGCCAACCCCTGCGGCAAGATCGGCAAGCGCTATCTGTCGGTCGAGAGCCACATCCGCATGATGGCGGCGGCCCAGCCCTTCATCTCGGGCGCGATCTCCAAGACCATCAACATGCCGAACGACGCCACGGTGGAGGACTGCAAGTCCGCCTACATGCTGTCGTGGAAGCTCGCGCTGAAGGCCAACGCGCTCTATCGCGACGGCTCCAAGCTCTCCCAGCCGCTCAACTCGCAGCTCATCGCCGACGATGAGGACGAGGAGGATGCGGTCGAGTCGCTCTACGAGAAGCCGATGGCGGCGCGTGCCACCCAGGTCTCGGAAAAGATCGTCGAGAAGCTGGTCGAGCGCATCATCGTGATGCGCGAGCGCGAGAAGATGCCGGATCGCCGCAAGGGCTACACCCAGAAGGCGGTCGTCGGCGGCCACAAGGTCTATCTCCGAACCGGCGAGTATGACGACGGCCGTCTCGGCGAGATCTTCATCGACATGCACAAGGAAGGTGCGGCACTGCGCTCCTTCATCAACAACTTCGCCATCGCGGTGTCGCTGGGCCTCCAGTACGGCGTGCCGCTCGACGAATATGTCGACGCCTTCACCTTCACCCGCTTCGAGCCGGCGGGCCCCGTGCAGGGCAACGACAGCATCAAGTACGCGACCTCGATCCTCGACTACGTCTTCCGCGAGCTGGCGGTGAGCTACATGTCGCGCTTCGATCTCGCCCATGTCGATCCGACCGAGTCGAACTTCGACGCGCTCGGCAAGGGCGTCGAGGAAGGCAAGGAGCCGGACGAGACCCAGCACGCGACCAAGCTGGTCTCGCGCGGCCTCACCCGCTCCCGCACCGACAACCTCGTCGTGATGCGCGGCGGCTCCGCCGCGGTCGCCCAGGGCAACGACAGCGCCCCGACCGGCGGCAGCAAGGTCACCGCCCTCGCCTCGCACGGCACCTCGGCCCGCGCCGGCGATGCCATCGAAGGCGCCGTCGCCCTGAAGCAGGAGGCCAGCCACGACCTCTCCCCCACGGAGAAGCTAGAGGCGCTCCAGTGGAGCAAGGCCGGCAGCACCGCACAGACGCTCGTCCCCACCAAGGCCGAGCGCCGCGCGGAAGYCAAGGCCAAGGGCTACGAAGGCGAGATGTGCTCAGAGTGCGGCAACTTCACGCTGGTGCGGAACGGCACCTGCATGAAGTGCGATACTTGCGGCAGCACGACGGGGTGTTCGTGAGATAGAGCCTTGCTAAACTAGCAATGACAACCACTAAGAGCCCGCTCTCATTCGAGAGCGGGCTCTTTTGAGAAAAGTGGTCCAACATGACGGACGGGCCTGAGCCATTCGGCAAAGAAACGGCGAAAGCCGCACAAGAAATAGCAAAAACAACTGACAATGCGATTGATGCGGCGCGCGACCTAGCCAGCTTTTTCAATCGTGTGCTCGGAAATCCGATCGTTGACGCCGTCGGAATAACGATAGGCGACCCGCTGCGGTTCGTGCGCACCCTGTCTCTCGACTGGTACAGCAGACGCGTCGACGAGATCCTAGCAAAGCGTGATGCGAAAAAATTGAAGGGCGCTCCGCCGCGCATTGCGCTGGATATTCTCGAGGCAGCTCAAGACGAAACTCGAGACGAGTTGCGAGAACTCTGGGCTCAACTGCTGGCAAATGCGATGGATGAAGCCACCCAAAGCAAGGTGCGCATAGAGTTTGTGACGGTATTGAAGCAACTCAATCCGCTCGACGCACTAGTCCTCCAACGGCTCACAGGGGTAGGCAATTTCATAAACCCGCACCAACTGGCACTGGCGCAGCACCTGGAGACCAACGACACGGCAACTTCGATTCTCTATCTGCTCGACCTCAAATGTGTAGAGCAAGCACCGAACGGCACCTATGCCTATAAAACGTCGCCACGTGGAATCGCTCTCCTCAAAGCTCTCAGCTCGTAGGATGGGTTGAGTCCTTGCGAAACTCATCCTTCTGCAACGACCAGTGATGGGGTTCGCTTCGCTCCACCTATCCTGCGGGCTTAACTTTGGCATGCGTCCCTTATTAAGTGCAAACCGCACTCGTCTGAATTGCCTTTGCGGTCGGGCCCTTCCCCCCTAAACTCCTGACCTCACCGGCATGGGTTCCGACGGGCCCGGTAGAAGTGGAGTCAAGTTATGCCCAAACCGGAGGGCTTCCCGATCGAGAAGATTTTCGTTCCCACGAAAATGAAGAAGGCCATCAAGCCCGAGATCGTCGGTGAGATCGCGGAAAGTATTCTGGACATCGGACAACAGACGCCCATTTCCGTTCGGCTCGACGGAGACCGCCTCGTTCTGGTCGAGGGACTGCATCGGCTCGAAGCCTGCAAGGCGCTCGGCGAAACCACCATACTCGGTGTCCTGGTCCCGGCGGAGCTTGCTCAACACAAGCCGCAACTCGCCGAACGCCCCGAAGTCGAGGCAGAGCGCATCAAGATGGCGCGATTGAAACAGTTGCGCCTCGAGAGGGAAGCCGCAGAGGCATCGACGGCTGCCCTGAAGGGCGTCAACGCAACGGAAGCGCCGCGCGCCCGTCCGACCAAAGGCGTCCGCGACAATCCGAAGGCATCACCGGGCCGGACTGCGAAATCGACACCGAAAACATTGTCGGACTGGATCACGCAGCAAAAAGGCAGCGGCGGCCGCTATTGATTGCCGGCCCCAAGAGGTGACAGTGCACTCAAATCTTCAGGCTTAGGGACCATTCGTCACCGTTTCAGAATTACGGTGACAGTGCACTCAACTTTTAGCTCGCAGGATGGGCAGAGCACTTGCGAAACCCATCGTGCCATGACGGCTATTGATGGGTTTCGCTTCGCTCAGAGACCTCACGGCTCATCATTCGCCGGCGCGTTGCGGCGTGCTTGCCTTGCGTCTTTTCTGGCAACCCAGTGCTCGCGAAATCGCTTCGCGGCATGAAACGCCCGCGGCGCCACGACCTGAAACGCCATGGAGGCAACGCCGGCGACAAATCCCTTCACCACGTCAAAAGCGAAATCGGGTCCAAAATACTCCCACATGACCCTGCATCCTTCTTCGCGAAGGCACCGCCGGGCAGTCGTGGGCTGACATGAAAAATGGAAAGGCCCCGTCCGTCACCGGCGGGGCCTCAAGAAAAATCCCTGCACGCGCCGTTGCGCGCACGCGAAAATCTCTCGGTTCACCCGCTCATGGTGGACACGATGAAAGAGCTGCAAAGCATGGCCGTGCGATTGAAAACGCCCATAGTGATCATCCCGAAATTGCCAAATGCCGACCCACCCGATGCGCATCACCAAGCAGCGCACGAGGGTCTGGTGTCGGCGCCATAGAAGCAGACCTGGGGGCTGCCGTCTGTGTGCCATTTCACAACGACCGGAAGACTTTTATAAGGCGTGATGAGCAAGCGTGGCCCGCAGGAAGGACCGCCATGAACGGCAATCGCTACTACGGGGTTCGGGTCGAGGGCGCCAAATACGGCGTGGGTTTTGGCTCCGCACTCGCCATCGCAATCTCCTACACCAACAATCATTCGATCCTGTGGGCGATCATCCACGGCATCTTGGGCTGGCTCTACGTGGTCTATGTCGCCCTGTTCGGGTGACGACGAACGCGCGAGGACCAGGACGCCCGTCATTGCGAGCCACCGGGTCCGCGCGGAGCGCGGCCCG
Source organism: Bradyrhizobium sp. 2TAF36 (assembly GCF_052114925.1). Lineage (NCBI taxonomy): Bacteria > Pseudomonadati > Pseudomonadota > Alphaproteobacteria > Hyphomicrobiales > Nitrobacteraceae > Bradyrhizobium > Bradyrhizobium sp. 2TAF36. Next base: position 15,272 of record NZ_JBFRFR010000046.1, read on the forward strand.
ATGACAGGCTCTGCGAAGCAGTCCAGGCCGTCACCCGCGAATTGCGCCTGGCCGGTGCCCGGCAAAATCTCACCACATGGCCGCCACGCAAGCGACAACCCACAATCGCGATTTCAGCGCAAACACGACGGAGGCTTGCGGCTTCAGCGATATTCAGGAGTTATTTGCAATGTTGAGTGCGGGCGAAAATAAGACAACGGGAAAATCCGGCCGKCGCGGCGCGAAGAAGAAGGCCGGGCAACGGACCAGGGCCGGCGAGCAACACGCAACTGCGGCCCATCAATTGCCGGATGCCTCGGCGGAGATCAGCCAAGAGAACAAGCAAGAGAGCACCCAAGAGAACAGGCAAGAGGCCGAGCAAGAGATAAGGCAAGAGACGAGCCGAGAGATCAGTGCTCAGGTACCCTCGGCTGCAGCCTTGCCAGGCGAGGCTTCCGGGATGGAGATCGCTGCAAGCGCGCCCGTCGCACCGGTGGAACCCTCCCAGGCCAGCCCGCAGGCGATTGCCGATGCCTATAGCGACTACACGAGGACGTCGCTTGAGCACGCCTGGAACTTCCTGGGAAAGCTCGCGGCGGCGCGCTCACCCGTCGAGGCCTTTGAGCTTCAGATGGAGTACGCGAAACAGGTGTGCGGATCGTTGATCGCCGAATCCCAGAAGATCGCCGAGTTGCATGGACAATTGACCAGACAAAGGGTCATGCATTTTGAGGGGTTCGTGGCCAAGCTCACCCAGACGACGCTCGAAATTCGCGCGACACGTCACTAACGACAACTGCGTATTCCGACACAGCGGGGGGGGGAGCGAGCGTAGCCCGGATGGAGCGACTTGTCCGCCGTAGCTCGAAGAGCGAAGGCGGAAGCGAAATCCGGGCTACCTGCCGCGGTCTCGGCATCGGCTAACGCATGATCCGGAAAAGTGCGAAGCGGTTTTCCGAAAAGATCATGCTCAAACAACAACCTAAAGCGCGATGACGATTCATCTCAATCTCATCGCGCTTTAGCCAGTTGTCTTGGCCCGCTGCACTTCGTGCGGGTGACGACGATCGCCACGCCGGTTTGACTTGCGAACGTAGGTGACGAGTGCCTCGGGGTTCTCGAGCTTGATCTTCAGCGCCGCGACCAATGCGTCCTCGGCTTCGATCGTGAGCACCTTGGCACGCACCCCGAGCTTCAACCCGACAGTATATGACGTCATGGCAGACTCCACGGGTCCAGGCTTCCACCGTACCTCAATCGGCGTCTCTTCGGAACAGCCCTGCTCAACACATCCCCTTTCGCCGCCGAATAAAGCCGGATCACGACCGCTCTATCAGGATCGGTGAACCGAGCTCTTCGAAATGAAAGAGCTGAAAGACCCGCTGGCCGTTGAAGTCGAGCACTCTCAAATCATCGGTCTCGTGCAGATTGCTTTCGACCGCGTGAAAGTGCCCGCCGTAGCGCTCTCTGGCGAGCGACAAGGGAACCTCGAACGCGACGAACTTGCCGATACCTTTTTGCCTGAGCACCCCTAGGAGCTTCTGGTCGTCCAGGGACTGGTGCGAGGTGAGAATGAGCAGCGGACCGCTCGCCGTGAGCAGCAGAAGCGATTTCATTGGATCCTCCTTTGCGCCCCTCCCTACCTGATCTTCGCCAGGACTCCTTCAGGCGCTCCAGCTCCGTACGAACCTGCGCCTCCATGGCGTCTTGCAATGCGAGTATGCCCCTGCTGGACAATTCTGCGGAGGCCTTTCTGTCCAGATTCTGCTTCCAATCCCGGATGGCTTGCTTGGTGGCCTTTTGGGCCTCCGACGTCGTCTTAACGTACTCCTTCATGCAGGCGTCGGCCATTGAGCATGTCTGGCACTCCCGGGCCGCGGCCGGACCTGAAAGAAGCAGGGCGAGTGTCGCGGTAGAGACCCTCATGGCGCTTCCTCCCGCGATAGCACAGCACGTCGCAGGGATGCCCCGGGGGGAGCAGCGCCCGGCTGCTTCAGCAACCGTAGCCCGCCATAATTTCTCCTTCGCACGCGCGTTGTGTTGGACAACGGTGAGGCCTATCCTTCCGACGTTCGGACTGCCGCACTCCCATTGACGCCCGACTGGATGGAGCGCGCATCGGTGCCTGAAGCGAACGACCCCAAGCCTGATACCGACAAGCCTGAGGCCCAAAAGCCTGAGGCCGCCAAGCCGGACGAGGTGCGCGCCGATGGCGGGCTGGCGCGGGCCTATGACCAGATCAAGAGCGCAGAGCAGGACCTTGCGCGGCTGGACCGGCTGGTTTCCGGAATGGAACGCGGCAACGAAGTCCCGCGGGCCTCGCAGGCCAGCGCCGGTGCGAAGGCAGCCGAGGCTCCCAGGGACAAGGCGCCGGCACCGGTTAGCAAGGTGGGCAATCAAGGCCTGAAGGGAGATCGGACCATGCTGCGTGCCCTGGTTGGCCTCGTGCTGGCGATCGGCCTTCTCGGCGCCGCCTTCGCTTCGCAATATCGCGATGAGGCCAAGTCGATGACCAGGTCCATCATGGCGCGATGGGCTCCGCCGGCCGCGAGCGAACCCGCGCGAGCGTCCGTGGTCGAAAGTCCGGCGCAACCGCCGGCCGTGCAACTGGCTGCTGCGGATGGGCCCAGTCCGGTGCCCGCGCCGCCGCTCGGCAAGGAAACGGAAAGCGCTCCAAGAACTGACGCTCCAAGAGCTGAGGCTCCAAAACCTGACGCTGCAAGACCTGACGCGCCAAGAACCGGCGCCACGGCGCCTGATCCGTCATCGTCCGATCTCGCGCAATCGCTCAAGACCATCACCAGCGAGCTTGCGAGCATCAACGGAAAGCTCGAGCAACTGAAAAGCCGCAACGAGCAGACGCTGCGCGAGCAGGCCGACACCATTCAACAGCTCAAGGCGGCGCAGGAGAAGGATGCCGCGGACAATGCGCGCCTCGCCGCACAGGTCCAGGCGCTGCAAACGCAACTGACGACGTCAGCCGCGCCTGCACCCGCGAAACCGGTCGTGCGGAGCGCGACGAGCAACGAGACGGCTGCGCCTGCACGGCCGCACGTGCAAGCGACCGCCCCCCGGCGGCCCAGGCCACCGCCGCCGCGAGGACGCTGGATGCCCCCGCCCTATATGGCCGACCCCTACGATCCGGATTGGTAAGCCGTCAGCGTTCTCGGCCAAGAGGCTTGGTGCCAAGAGCCTTGGTGCCAAGAACCTTGGTGCCAAGAACCTTGGTGCCAAGAACCTTGGTGCTATGCTGCGCGGTGATCGGCCGGCAGGCCCTCGGCCAGATCTGTGCGACGTCACGACGGGCCTCGGCATGAAGGAGCAAGCCCATGACCAGGCACCTTTCACGCATCCTGTTGACCCCAATGATGCTTCTGTTTGCAGTCTGCGCGGCCAGCGCCGCAGACGGCTGCGGCACCGGTTGCCACGCCACCGTTTCCGGCGCGTGCGTGGTCGATGGCTGGGCAACGGGTGCGCGGGTCTGGAATCAATGTCCGGCCACGTCGCGTGCGCGTCCGCCTTGCGGCGGTTCGGATTACGTCTGGGACTCTCGCAAACGGGCTTGTTTCCCGTCGACGCGCGATTGGCTTTGAAGCTCAGCCCGCAGAATGGGGGCGCGCGAGCGCTCACCCCATCCTGCGAACGACGCTCTACGCCCGCCTCACCGTACCTCGCACACCGACACCTTGGCTTCGATCCCGGTCGGCTCGAGCTCTTCCGTCGCAAGCTCCTCGCTGCAGTACTCGCCGACCGAGACGTCCTTCATCCTGCGCTTGACCTGCTCGCACGTCTTGCGGACGTCTTCCGTGAAGAGCGCGCATTCCTCGATGCGTTTGAAGATCTTCCGCCCCTCGTCGCGATACCCCGCTGCCGTCTCGCGCATGAAGGCGATCGCATCATGGACCTGGGCTGTCAGCGCCTCGCATTTTCGCGCGGCATCGATCAGCTCGGCGCCCATGGCCTCGATCTCCTTTGCAGCGGACTCATAGTCACGAATGACCGCCTCAGCACTGAGCGCGCCCACGCGCGTGACCCCCTCGGTGTGCTCGACGTAATCGGGCAGCGCAATTGAAGCAATCGAGCTTCCCGTGCGCACCGATGCAATGTCCGCCTCGAGCTGGACCAGGTTTACGCCTTCACGTCTGCGCAATTGTTCGACACTTGCCATGATTGACCCTCCCAATACGCTCCCCGTACCCCAAACGGCGCTGAGTGTATTACGTGGATAAGCGACCTTCTAATCAGATATGTCGTTGACAGTCGCAGTTTTGCCATTTTTGTGCAGTTTCCGCCCCGGCACGCAGCGATGATGGATGTCATCAGCGCTCAACCTCTCATAGTTGCGGTTCGAATTGCGGTGACGGTGCACCCAACTCTCGGAGGACAGGGACGAATCGTTGCAGTGATACCCCACACGATCCATAGGATGGGTGGAGCGAGTCGATCCCCATCGACCCCGTCAGGTGATGGATTTCGCAAAGCCTCAACTCATCCACGCGCTCCCACCAGACCCATGCCACGAAAAAGCAAACGCCTCCTCCCCCGCCTTCGCAGCGTCCGGCGAGGCGCCCGGTGGATGCGAAAGAGGTTCGCGCGCGCACCGCGGATGGTTCGGATCGCAGGCAGCGTGGCGATCCTGCTTGCGGTCGCAGCCCTTCTGAACATCGTCTATCACGTCATCCGCAAGCCGACCGAGCTGTTCGTCTTCGTCGGCAACGCGCTCGACAAGGAGCCGGCCGAGAACTGGCGGCAATACGGGCCGCTCTTTCGCGCCTATTCCACCGCGACGATCACGCCCGAATTGCTGGCCGCGCTGGCGCAGGTCGAGAGTTCGGGCAATCCGGTGGCGCGCACCTACTGGCGCTGGCGATTGAGCCTCAATCCGCTCGCAATCTACCGGCCCGCCTCCAGCGCCGTCGGCCTCTACCAGATGACCGATCCGGCTTTCGCCGACGCCGCACGGTTCTGTGTCCGCGGCAACGCGGTTACGGAGACTGGTTGCGGGTTCACGGGCCTCTATACCCGCGCGATCCCGAGCCACGCCATCGAGCTTGCATCGGTGTACCTGGACCGCAACGTGGCTGACGTTCTCGCCCGCGCGGGCGATGTGAAGGCAAGCCGCGAGCAGAAGCAGGATCTGGCCGCCTTCATCCATCTCTGCGGCGCAGGCCCCGCCACAGCCTACGCGCGCCGCAAGTTTCAGATGATCGCCGACGAACGCTGCGGCGATCACTCGGTTGCAAGCTATATCGCCAGGGTCAACGCGATGAAGCGGCAGTTCCTGCGACTATCGGCGGATGACCCGTAGGGTGGGTTTGCCTGCAGCGCGAAGCGCAGTGCATCAGCCTAGACATTCATTGTCGCGAGGGCGCGCGCTTCAGCGGGCTGGCCGGCGCTTTGAGGCGCGTTGATATCCTTCCAACACTCATCGCTTTCCCAACGCGCGCTTATGCGAGGCTTGCCGCGAAGAAGGCGCAACCAGTGCCTTGCCAGCCACGAATATCATGCGTTTTGGCAAAGGCTCAACCCGTCCCTATATGCGGGTGCTTTCCGCCGCGCGCTTCGCCCTACCTGATCTTCGCCAGGCACTCCTTCAGCCGCTCCAGCTCGGAACGAACCTGCGCCTCCATCGCGTCCTGCAATGCGAGTATGCCCCTGCTGGACAATTCGGCGGAGGCCTTTCGGTCCAGATTCTGCTTCCAGTCCCGGATTGCTTGCTTCGTGGCCCTTTGGGCCTCCAACGTTGCCTTAGAGTACTCCTTCATGCAGGCGTCGGCCATTGAGCATGTCTGGCACTCCTGGGCGGCGGCCGGGCTTGAAAGAAGCAGGGCGAGTATCGCGGTAGGGACTCTCATGCTGATTCCTCCCGCCCAGGAGCATAGCACGTCTCGGGGATGCCTCGAGGAGCAGCGCGCAGGATGGGTGGAGCGCTTGCGAAACCCATCGTGCCGCGACAGCTATCGATGGGCTTCGCTTCTCGTCTATTCCGCTCCGCGTCCGTCGATGGCCTTTACCACCAGTACGGCCACCGCCATCCCTCATAGCGGACCCATGACGACACATAGGGCGGGCCGTTCGGATCGACCCGGTCGTCTTCAGGGCGATAACGATATCGTGGAACAATGTAGTAATCCCACGGCGTCGGCCTGAGCACGGGCGCCGTGACGATAAGCCTCTGCTGTGGTTCGCGAACCACTTGGGCCTTCCGCGTCCGGGCCTCAGCGCCCGATATCCCGAGGTTGCACAGCACCAGGGCCGTTCCGAGCGCACACGCGGCGGTGATGATCTTCATGCGTTGGTCTCCTTCCCTGGAAGAGTGCAAAAGGACGCAAGGCAAGGCAAGCTAAATTCGCTCGCGCTACGTGCGCGCGCGGCGCAGAGCCTCCTCCAGCTTTTTCCTTTGCTTGTCCCACCGGCCCTGCTCGGCCTCGGCGCGTTCGTCGAGCGCGGCACGCTCGGCTTCGATCGCCTCCGCCTTCGCGGCGTGCTCCCGCCTCGCCGCGTCCAGCGCCGCCTGGGCCATGGCGACCGCCTTGTCGCGGCGCGCGCGCTCCTTGGCGAGGGCGACCTCTTCCTTGCGTCGCTCGGCGTCTCGCCGCCGCTCTTCCTTCTCGAACGCCGCGGCGGCTTTGCGCGCGTCTTGATCGTCAATCTTGCGTGACTGTTTTGTTACGCCCTCGGCCGGACGCTGCTTCGACTTGGATTTGGACTCGGGCTTGGACTTGGAGTTGGGTTTGGGTTTTCGCTTGGCCTCATCGTCGGCGAGATCGGTCGGCAGCGCGGCGCTCTCGGTGAACGGGCCGCCGGAGCCGACCGGGCGCCGGAGCACGACGCCCGGGCTTGCCATGGTCGCCGCGACGATGTCGGGGTCGTCGGTCTCCTTCGCGGCGCCCTGATGGAAGAGGTTGGAGCTGGCGCCCCAGGCCTCCAGCGCCGCCTTCATCGAGGGTGCGGCGACCGCCTGGTCGTAGAAGCCGAGCGAGGTCTGGTAGGTCTTCAGTTTTCTTTGCGGTTTTCTTGTCGCTTCGCTTTTCGGTTTTTTCGGCATGTCGCCCCGCGGCCCCGGCGACGCACCTGTCCGTCGCACCGGCGCCACCATGCCATAGTGCCCCTGTTTCGCCCGACGAGTCAAATTTTATTCGGGATCACCGAAATCGATGCGAGGCAAGCAACGACCGGGATTGCCGACGGAGCAGCACAATATTCGGTCCCGCAGACCCCTGAAATCACGCGAGTTTTCTACGGTGCGTGGGGTTGTTTTCGACATTTTTGTTGGCCGCGCAGTTCCGCGAGTGTCTCCCTACGCCGCGTCGACGTCCTCAGGCGCCGGACCTGCCACGAGCCCGTCGAGGCCGACCATCAGCAAATCGGCAATGTGCATCAGCTGGTAGAGCGGAATGTCGGCCTCGCCGTTTTCGGCCAGCGCCAGGAAGGCGGGCGTGACGCCGATGCGCTCGGCGAGCTGGACTTCGGTGTAGCCGCGGGTCTCGCGCGCCGCTCTGACGCGCGCACCGATCCCGAGCCGATGCCGGGACTGCTCGTCCGCGGTCATCATGACGGCCTGCTCGTCCGGGCTCGCATAACCCTCGGCGAACGCGGTGCCGATCAGTCTGCCCTTGCGCCAGGCGACGCGGCAGTCCTTGCGCAATCCGCTGCTGAAGACCAACGTGAACTGCTCGGCGACCCAGAGCGACGAGTTGAGCTGCAGGCGGGCGCCGGTGCCGGAGACATCGCGGATCGTGCAGGGCACGCTGATGAGRCTGCCGGTGCCGTTGTCGAACTCGACAATCCCGGTTCGCAACGTCTGATGTCTGGCAGCGGCACGATGCTCGCTCATGACCTGGACTCCCAAAGCTTGCGGCAGCGTCGAACGGCGGATCCGACGTATCCGTATGATCAGGACATGGATACCGCGGAATTTTTCCCGAACTCCTAAGGCTCCGGCACTTCAACCGGGACCGGACGCCATGGTAAAGGATTTGCTCCCAATCCATCTTTTCCGGCGGAATGCGTGCGGCGCGCCCGTGAGAGCGTTTTCGAGCGAAGTGGATACCGGTTCGCGTAAAGAAAACGCGCCAAAACAAAAACCTGGAGCCTTTCCCGTTCCGATTCCATCGGAACGGGAAAGGCTCTAGGGGGTGACGAGGCAAGCAATGACCGAATCGATGAAATGCCCGAACTGTAAGTCGGAGCACGCCTATCAGGACCGCGATCTCTGGGTCTGTCCGGAATGCGCCCATGAATGGCGCGCTGGGGGCGATGCGGCCGCGCCGGCTCCGCAGGAGGCCGGGGTGCGCGATGCGCATGGCAATGCGCTCGCCGATGGCGACAGCGTCATCGTGATGAAGGACCTCAAGGTCAAGGGGTCGTCGTCGGTCGTCAAGGGCGGCACGAAGGTCAGGAACATCCGCCTCCAGGACGCCACCGACGGCCACAACATCGCCTGCAAGATCGACGGCATCGGCGCGATGAATTTGAAATCGGAGTTCGTGAAGAAGGCCTGAGCCGCCCGCGTCCGCTCGCGCTATTCCTCCAGCAGCGCGTCATACCCCTTCGCGCTGAACGCCAGAAGACAAAACCCGTGCCCGAACGGATCGGCCAGCATGGCGATCCGGCCATAGGGCGCATCGCACGCGGGCGCCTCGAGGATCGCACCGGCGGCAAGTGCGCGCGCGACGGCGGCATCGACGTCGTCAACGACGACGTCGATATGCAGCGGCGTCCAGTGCCGCTCGTAGCGGCGGCGGTCGCTGCCCGCGCCCGGTGTGCCGGCCTGCTTGGTCAGAAGATACAGCGGCGCGGGCCAGCCCAGCAGCTCGACGAAGTCGGTGCCGAAGCGGCGGCCGACCGTGAGGCCGAAGGCGGCGGTGTAGAAGGTGGTCGCTTGCGCTGCGTCGGGAACGTCGATGTTGAGCAGGATGGTCATGACGGGCAGCGTAACCCGGACGGAGCGGACGCATAATCCGGAATCTTGCCGCACCTCCGGTCGCGCTATGCGATCACCGCTGCCGCTGCGCCAGATAGAACCCGCACAGCACCGTGACCAGACCCGCCACCTGCAACATCGTCGGCGGCTCGCCGAGCAGCAGCCAACCGACCAGGAGCGTCAGCGCCGGCACGCAGGCCGGGATCACGGCGGCGCGGGCGACGCCGAGGCGCTGGACCGAGACGGCGAACAGATAAAGCGCGGCGGGGCCGGCGAGCACGCCCTGCGCCAGCGCCTGAATGGCATTCTCGGTCACACCGATCGCCGCGACATGGGCGAGACCGACGGTGGCGAGATAGATCGGCAACAGCAGCAGCGACAGCACGTTGATGACGAGCGCGGCCGACACGGCGGAGACGCGCCAGTGCCGCAGCAGCGCGCCAAAACCGGCGAACATGAATCCGGTGAGCACGAAGGTCAGATCGCCGAGCACACCATCAGACCCGATATGGCCGATCGATTCCGCGCCGATCACGCAGAGGCCGCCGACGATGACCAGGGCGCCGGCAAGGCGCGACGCGGAGATGTGCTCCTTCAGCACGACTGCCGCGAGCAGGAGGCCGCCGAGCGTCGCGCAGGAGGGCTGGATCACGCTGCCGTGGCCGAGCGGCACGAACAGGAATCCAGTGTAGGAGATCAGCGACATCACGGGACCGCCGAGCACCATCAGCACAAGGCCCCTGCCCCAGCCGATGCCGCAGAGATCACCGATGCCGGCGCGCGCGACCAGCGGCAGGAACGCGATGCCCGACCAGACATAGCGATGCACGAGCAGATCGACCGGGGTGAAACCGACCTTGAGGCCGTGCCGCGTGCCGGCAAAGCCCAGCGCCCAGAACAGCGCAGCCGACAGGCCGCAGATGACGCCGAGTAACGCCGGCGCCGCATCGTTCTTCTGAATGAGAGCGTCAGCGCCGCTCGTTCGCTGATCCATCGACAAGCCTTATGTCAGCGCGTGAGCCGCCTCAACCCACGCCGTTGCAGGTCTGGCACGCAGCGTAGCCCAACCATCATGCCTCCTCGCCGAACACCATCTGCCATCCGTTGCGCGTGTCCATGTATTCCCGCACTTCGCGAATACGGTCCCCGGCCACCGTGAACACGAAGCAATAGTCGTTCTCGTAGGGCTTGCCGCCCGCAAGCGTGGCACGCATCCGCTCCTCCACGATCACGACATCGCCGTCGGCGTAGACGCCGCGGAAGGCGATATCGATCTCGGAAAACATCCTGTGCATCTCCTGCGCGATGAAGCGCGCGATCGCTTGCGCGCCCACCATGTGATCGGTGTGATCGAGCGCGACGGCGGTGGCGTTGCCCTTCGGCGCGATCCATTCGGCATCGTCGGTGAACAGTGCGGCGATGCGGCCGGCATCGCGCGACGAGAAGGTCTTCCAGGCGTTGAGAACGATGTCTTTCGGGCTGGTCACGGCGCGCTCCAGAACTGGCATTGAGGGGGCTTGCATCGAGGGCCGCCTTCTAGGCCACCATGCGCGTTGCGGCTCGCCACAATCGGACTCGGTCATCCCGCGGCCCTTCCGCCCGCGCGGGCATGCGCTATCATCCGGCCATGCTGAGTTTTGACGACTGCAACGCCGCGCGCCTGCGCAGGGATCCCCGCTATGACGGCCGCTTCTTCACCGCAGTGAAGACCACGGGCATCTATTGCCGCCCGGTCTGTCCGGCCAAGCAGCCGCTGACGCGCAACGTCGTCTATTACCCCACGGCGGCCGCGGCCGAAGCCTCGGGATTCCGGCCCTGCCTGCGCTGCCGTCCCGAAACCGCGCCGTTCTGCCCGGCCTGGAACGGCACGCGTTCGACGGTCGCGCGCGCGGTGAAGCTGATCAACGAGGGCGCGCTCGATGAAGATTCGGTGGTGACGCTCGCGATGCGGCTCGGCATCTCCTCGCGTCACCTGGCGCGCTTGTTCGAGCGCCATGTCGGCGCGACGCCGCAGCAGCTTGCCAAGACGCTGCGCGTCCAGCGCGCAAAACGCCTGCTCGATGCTGGTGAACACACCATGACCGACATCGCGTTTCAGGCCGGCTTCGGCAGCTTGCGCAGATTCAACGCCGCGTTCGCCGAGCTCTATGGAAGATCGCCGTCCAGCCTGCGCTCATCGAAGCATGCGTAGCCCGCATCGAGCTGCGCAAGTTCGCTCAGAAAAATCCGGGGCTGAGATCGAGCCCATAGGTCAGGCTCAGCACGAACACGAACAGCGCGGCGGCTGCGAACAATGCAATATGTCTGAGAATAAACGCGCGCGGCGAGGTGGTGGCAATAACTGCTTTTTGCGCAACGGGCATGACGGCTCCATTATGAAAACGGTTTTTGGCCGCCACTAAGCGGCGCCCGCATCAGGCGCCGCGATCTGCAAAGCAACTATTAAAGAGATCACACTCGTCTTGAACGGCCGTCCACAATCGGCGCGCGACGGCGGTTTTTCTTGCCGCGACTTTCTCAACCCGCGCACGGCCGCGCCAGAACGTGGCTCGCTTCTCAAAAAAAAGACCGCGCTCCTGAAAGGGAACGCGGTCCATGCAGGCTCGGGAGGAGACGAGCCTGTTTCATGTCTTCAAGCGATTGAGATCAGCGGGCCGTGCCCGTCGTGACGTCCGCGGTCTTGACCTTGCGCGGCGTCAGCACGCGGGCCTGGTGGACCGAAGCGACCGTGGTCGGCACGGTTGCCTGCTGCTCGACATGCGCGGCACCAAGCACGCGCACCTGCAGGGGGGAGACCGGGAAACCGTTGGCCTCATAGGTCGGCAGCTCGGCGGCGAAGGCCGCAGTGCTGCCCGCGATCGTCAGGATGGCGGCGGCGATCGACAGAGTCTTCTTGTTCATTGGTGATGCTCCTGAGTGGAAGGTTCGGAGCACATTTAAGCGCGTTTTGCTGCATTGCGACATGCTCTGTTGCATTGCAACAGCGCGCCCTCTGCATGGCAATATGTTTAATGCGCACAAGCGCTTGGTCGAATCCCCGCCGGACGCGACATGACGCTTTTATGGGCGGCGGTCAGGCACCGAGCACATGCCCCGCGTCCACGCGGCTTATTTCAACGCCGTCGCCAGCGATTGCAGCTTTGCGACGAGATTGGTGCCGAGCGCATAGATGATCTCGATGATCGCCAGCGCGATACCGGCTGCAATCAGACCGTATTCGATCGCGGTGGCGCCGGATTCATCGGCGGCAAATTCGATCAACAAGCATTTCAATTTCACAACTCGCATCCTTCCAACTCTACCGCACGTTGCCGGCACGGGAGAGATACCAAGTCGCAATCCAAGATTGAGTAAATTCAATCCCTTCAATTTGATGACAATGAATGGCTGCCGCTTTTCAGCCACTTGCCGCCCCTGAAACCGCAGGGAATTCGCGTTGCGCCTCTGCAACACCCGCCCGAAAAGACCCATTTCGCCCATTTGCGCCATTGCGCCGCCACACCATCCTCCGAACAATTGACGCGTCGCGTGCCTGGCTGTGCAAGATTGGTTCGAACAGAACCGTTTGGAGGCAGGGATCATGAATGATCGGCGGTCTCTTCTGGTGGCGGTCTCGTGCCCCTCGGCCGTTCTCGCCGGCTGGCTGGTGCTCTCCCTGTCCGCCTGCGCTCCGGCCCTCATCGAGAAAAGCAGCGCCAATGCTGCCGCCGTGTCGCGCGCGAAAGATCTTGGCCGGCTCGAGCTCGCCGACGTCCCGCATGCCGCGGCCATCGAGGATGGCATCGCCCTGACCGCCGATATCGCGGCCGCTGTCGCTGCGACGCCGAATCCGGATCCGGCCCCCGAGGCCGCAACAGCCGAGACGCCCGCCGCCGTCATCAAGCTCGCCTCGGCCGATCCGGCCCTGATCTTGCCGGCGGAAGCGCCGCCGGCGCTACAGATTTCGCCTGGACCGGCGCCCGTCCTCAGCGAGGCTGCACCAGCAGAGGCCGCACCGGCGCCGGAGCCCGTGGTCAAACTCGCCTCCGCCGATCCCACCGAGATCGTGACGACAGATGAGCTGTCGCCCGCGGCGATCGCGACCGGCCCAGCGCCTGCCGCGAGCAAGCCGTCGCCGCCGGCCGACACCGTCGCCGTGCTCGATGAGTGCTTTGTAATGGACGCCTGCATCGACCGCTATCTGTGGACGCTCTATCAGCGCACCGCGAAGGAGGATTCGATCAAGGTCGAGGACCGCCGCCCCGTCACCATCAAGCGCAGGGGCAAGATGGTCACGGTGATGCGCAGCTTCACAAAGCTGGTCGATCAGGATTTTGGCTGGAAGGATCCGAAAGCGGCCGATCGCGCCAGCATGCCGATGATGGATTACGTCATCGGCGGCATGGACAAGAGCTTCAAGCGAAAGCTGTTTCGCATGCTGCTCGCAGCCGAGGCCGCCGGCCTGTCGCCGGGCATCACCAGCGCGTTCCGCGACGACTACCGCCAGTCGATCGCGAGCGGCCTGAAGGCCGCCTCCGACCGCTCCTATCATGGCGGCAGCACGCGCGGTGGCTACGGCCACGGCATGGCGGCCGACATCGTCAGCACCCAGGGCAACAACCGCGCGCAGCGCTGGGTCTCGACCGAAATCCTGTGGAAGTGGGTTGACGCCAACGGCAAGGCATTCGGCATTGGCCGGCCCTATCTCGGCCGCGATCCGCCGCATGTCGGCCCGGTCGACGGCCAGGAATACATCTCGAAGCGTGGCACGGGAGATCGCAAGGAAGCGACCAACGTGAGGTCCAAGAAGGTGATGCGGGCCGCGGCCCACGCAAAGCTGCGAAAGACACACGCCGCGCGCGAGCAGAAGAGTTTGGCCAAGCCGCAGAAGTCGGCGCAATCGGCCGGCAAGCGCGCGACCTGACCCTGTTACGGCTTCCGCCCGGGGATCGGCAGCGGTACGAGGCGCATCTCGGCGGTGCCTGCGTCTTGCGTGCGCACCAGCACCGCAAAGATGGTTTCGACCGCAAGCCGCACCGCCGCCTGCATCGCCTTGCCCTTGGCCAGATGCGCCGCAATCAGGCCGGTAAGGAGATCGCCGGTGCCTGAGGGGCGGATCGGCAACCGCGGCGTCGCAAAGCGCGACAGCTGGCCGTCGGCGCACAGGATCGTCTCCACCTGCCCTTCTGCCGTGTCGGCGAGCGTGCAGCCAGTAGCGACGACATCGATGCGACGTTGCCCCGCCAGCGCCGCGCAGGCCGTGCGCAGGCTCTGAGTGTCCGCGATCGTGACGCCCGACAGCAGCTCGAGCTCGAACTGGTTCGGCGTGGTCAGGTTGGCGGCCGGCAGCAGCCGGTGCTGCACCACGTCCAGAATGCCGTCGGCAACATAGACGCGGCCGTCATCGCCGATCACGGGATCGCAGAGATAGACCAGCTTCGAATTCCGCGTCAGCGCCCGCTCGACGAAGTCGGCGGTCACAGCCGCGTTGCCAGGCGAGCCGAGATAGCCGGTGACGAGCACCGCGGCCTCATCGACGAGGTCGCGCTCCTCGACGCCTTTGAGGAGATCGGCGACGAGCTCGGTCTCCAGCACCCGCCCGCGCAACGTCGGATAACGCGGATGGTTCGACAGCAGCGTCGTCGGCACCGCCGCGACGTTCACGCCCTCCGCCTGCATGGCAAAGGCCGCCGCGCTGTTGCCGACATGGCCGTGAACCACCTGGCTTTGAATGGAGATGACGAGCATTGAGAGGTCCGTAGGGTCAAATACTGGATGACGCAAGGTAGCCCGGATCGAGCGAAGCGTAAGCCGGGGTCTGAGATTCCAGCATGATTCCCGGATTGCGCGGAGCCTGTCATCGGGCGGCCGCTTCGCGCCGACCCGTTGGCTCCATCCGGGCTACGGGACAACGCCATACCCCAGCCCCGGCCGCAGCGCCTGCATCTTCCGCGCCAGCCGCCGGTGCCCCGTCTCCTCCGACCGCGCCAGCCGGTCGGCGACCGCGATATGGTCCGCATCGCTCTTGTGCTGATTGAGCTTGGCCTGCCCCTCGACGGTGTCGACCACGAGATCGACGACCCGGATCGCAGCCAGCATGCTCTCGCGCTTGCCCGGCTCCATTTGCGCGAGGTCCCAGGGCTGCTTCGGCAACCGTGCCTCGGACACCGCAAGCAGCGCATCGCCATGCCCGCGGTTCTCGTCCAGTTCGCGCAGATGCGCCACGCCCGACAGGTGCACGGCCTCGTAGAGCCAGGTCGAGACATTGTCGCGCGAAGAGTACCAGTCGTTGGAGATGTAGGCGTCGTCGCCGGCAACGATCAGCAGGAAGCGCCGCGTGCCGTCTGCGAGCGACACGAGCGGATTCTTGGCGGTGAAATGGATCTGCACGATCACCTGCCCGTTGCGCTCGACCARCACGAACGGCACATGCGAGGCCCGCGGACCGTGCTCGTCCGCCGCGACGATCATGCCGAAGCCGCGTTGCCCGGCAAATTCCAGCGCACGCTGCTCCTCGATGCGAAACTGGGGGCGAAGCACATGCATGGCACGGGTCTCAATGGCTCGAATAGGGAATGGCGAGCGAAGGCTAACCCACCAGCCGGCAAGATCTGAAGAATAATCGGCCCGCAAACGCCGATGTCAGCAATGCCTCAGCGCCGCGCCAGCGTCGCAAGATAGGCGCAGAACATGTCGGCCATGGCATCGGCATAGGCTGCGATCTCCGTCTCGCTCCGCGTCTCTTCCGAAAAACTCTTGCCGACCTCGCTCAGCGTCGCCGTGATCAGCTCGCCGGCAAGGATACGCGTCGTATCCGAGGCTTTCGGCAGCGCCTCCCGCATGAACGCGGCGACGATCCCCTCGCCGGCTGCCCGGGCGTCCTGCGCCTCGGGCGCGTCGCGATACAGCGGTGCAGCGTCACTGAGCGCGACGCGAATGGCGGCCTCCTCGCACTCGGAACGAATAAAGGCATGGACCAGCGCGCGCAGCCGCGTCGGCGGCGGCTTCGTCGGGTCCGCCAAAATGCCGCGCAGAAGCTCGCTTGTGCTCCGCCACTCATCGCTCTGGAGACGGAACAGAATCGCCGCCTTGTTCGGAAAGTATTGGTAGAGCGATCCGACGCTCACACCGGCCCGCTCGGCCACCCGTGCCGTGGTGAAACGCTGCGCCCCTTCCTTTGCCAGGACCTGAACAGCGGCATCCAGAATGGCGGCCACCAGCCCGCTCGATCGGGCCTGTTGCGGCTGTTTTCGTGAGGAAATTGAACGGCTTCGGCGATCGGCCATGGCGTGCTCGGGCAATGCGAATAGGAAATGCGACGAATTAGTCGTATCTCAATCCCTGCGCAAGCACGCGCTTCTTCGCGAACTCCGGAGACATCAAATGACCACCCCGACCATCACAACGCTTGCGCCGCTGCTGGATCGCCTGTTTGACGAGGCTGAAGCGGCCAGGGGCGCAACACATGCCGCCGTCGCCGATTTGTCCGACGCAGACCGGGCGCGGATGATGCGGAGCAAGACCGATTACCGCGACCTCTACGGACGCTTGAAGGACGCACCGCTCGCGGTCTCGCGCGAGACAGGTCACCTGCTCTACATGCTGGCGCGCAGTTCGCGCGCCAAGGCGATCGTCGAGTTCGGGACCTCGTTCGGCATCTCGACCCTGCACCTTGCCGCAGGCTTGCGCGACAATGGCGGCGGCCGCCTCATCACCAGCGAGTTCGAGCCGTCCAAGGCGGCGCGGGCGCGGGACAATCTTTCGGCTGGTGGGCTGATCGATCTCGTCGAAATCCGCGAGGGCGATGCGCTGAAGACGCTCAGCGCCGATCTGCCCGACACGATCGACCTCGTGCTGCTCGACGGCGCCAAGGCGCTCTACCCGGAGATCCTCGATCTGGTCGAAGGCCATCTCAAGCCGGGCGCGATCATCGTCGCCGACAATGCCGACGACAGCCCTGACTACCTCGCGCGCGTACGCGGGCCCGCAAGCGGCTACATGTCCACGCCCTTCGCCGAAGACGTCGAGCTCTCCGTGCGGATCAGCTGACGTTGCATAAAATCGACACTCTGAGCCGTCGTGCGATCTGTCGCGCGGCGACTTCGTCTTCTCGGCGAAACAGCCAAAACTCCGGCAAACCGCCGCCAACAGGCTCCGCCCTGTCGCAGGCTCGTCACTCACACGTGATACCTCCACCCGCCAAAAGCCATGTTTCGCGTGCTAAACATACCTACCGCGCGGTATCTTTCGCGTCCCCATCCCGAGCCGGCCATGACCTCCGCCTTCAATGCCTACGCAGCGCTTGCCCTCGCCATCGTCTTCGAGGTGACCGCGTCCGCCTTCCTGCAGCAGTCCGCGCAGTTCACGCGGCCATGGCCGACGCTGGCCATGGTGCTGTTCTACGTCGCCTCGTTCTACGCGCTGTCGGTGGTGATCCGGGTCATTCCGCTCAGCATCGCCTATGCGATCTGGGGCGGCGTCGGCATCATCCTGACCGCCACCGTCTCCTTCGTGCTGTTCCGCCAGATGCTGGACGCCGCGGCCTTCGTCGGCATCGGGCTGATCGTGTCAGGGGTCGTGGTCATCAACCTGTTCTCGCAAACGACGGCGCATTGATGCCGGCCAGCGCCTACTCCCGCGCCAAGCAGCCCGAGCAGGTCCGGCGCGCCCTGCTCGACCATGCCGCGGCGATCGCCATGGATCACGGCGTATCGGGGATCACGGTGCAGGCGGTGGCGGCGGCGGCCGGCGTCACCAAGGGCGGGCTGTTTCATCATTTCGGCAGCAAGCAGGCGCTGATCGAGGGCCTGTTCGCCGATCTCCTCGGCCGCGTCGATGCCGAGATCGACGCCGCTATCGAAGCCGACCCGAAGCCGCGCGGCAGCTTTACGCGGGCCTATGTCAATGCGGTCTTCACCGGCAAGGCCTTCGGCTTTGCGACGCCCTGGGCGGCGCTGAGCATGGTCGTGGTCACAGATCCGTCCCTGCGCCGGCTCTGGAACGACTGGATGAAGGCGCGCCTGAAGCGTCACGGTACGACCGACACAGCGCCCGAACTCCACGTCGTACGCCTCGCCGCCGACGGCGCCTGGCTGTCCTACATCACGACGGGACAGACGCGCATGGGCGCGGACTTGCGTGCCGTGCACGACCGCCTGATCGCACAGACCTATCGGCGCGGATAACCGGAACGACGGCTATTGGCTCTGCACTGCCTTGGGCGGACGCGGCGCGGATTTGGCCGGCTTTGCACCGGACTTGGCCGCCGCGCGCGGCGGCGGTTCGTCGACGGACACCAGATAGGCGGCGAGCGCCTTGGCGGAGTCGGCGCTGGTTACGTAATGGTCCTTCAGGAACCAGGCGAGCGTCAGGCTAAAGCGCCCTTTCGCCAGTCCCCGCGGGCTGCGATGGCAGGTCGCGCAGCCGTCCGCGAAGAGCTTTGCGGCCGGCTTGCCGGCATCGAGGTTTTGCGCGGACGCGACCGTCACCGTCAGCGCCGCGGCTGCGAGAGTCACCAAAGGCGCGATCACGTCGCGCCCCGGTCGAAACAGCGAAATCAATGTCGTCCCCTAGAGCGTTTTCGAGCGAAGTGGATTCCGGTTCGCGTAAAGAAAACGCGTCAAAAGAAGAATCGGCCCCGTCGCGCGCTCACGCCGCCAACAGCTGATCGAATTCGGGCGGAGTGTAGGCCTTGCCGTCCGGGTCGGTGATGACGACCTTCCATCCCTCGCTCGCCCATACTTTTGCCTTCGCCACGATGAGCAACCGGCTCTCGCGGGCAAAACTGCACTTCTCATTGTCGCGTTCTGCGACCATCTTATAGGCCAATGCGCATCCCCTTGCGTCGTCCTGCACCCGCTCCCTCGTGGCAGCGGGCTTTGGCGGCAATTCGCCGGGAGCGTGGCAATTTGGTGCCATCGACGGCAGCATTGTGCCCTGGTTCCAACTGAGCGACGGAGATTGATCGTGCGCAGCATCAGAAATGCGATTCTGCTTGTCGCGGGCTTGCCTGGCGTGGCGCTGCTTGCCACCGCACCTGCGCGGGCGCAGACCTACGATCCGCGCTATCCCGTCTGCATCGAGATCTACACCATCGACGGCAGCAGCATCGATTGCAGCTTCACGTCGATCACGCAGTGCGCCGCGACTGCTTCCGGGCAGTCCGCCCAGTGCTACGCCAACCCTTATGCCCTGCGGAGCCGGCCACCGGGCCCGGGTCCATCGCCGCCGCGACGGAACCGTTAAGGTATCGCGATCCGCTTAGTGGACGCGAATGATATGGGGACGGCCGAGATCGATCAGCCCCTGCACCGCCGAGAGACGGTCGTCCAGCGCTGCGATGGTCAGCAGCAGGTTGTTGCGGCGCTCGTCGAGCATGCCCATCTCGGCACCGGTGAGCTTCGTGCTCGTCCGCTCCTTGTGAATCCCGTCGAGGGATTTGCGCAGCCCGGCGATCAGGCTGGACAGCTGTTTGGCCTCCTTGGTCATCGACCGCTTCGCGACATTTTGGCGGCGCGTCTCCGCCTGGCTCTGTCTCATCGTCATCCTCCCGTTGCCCCGCTGCCCCGAGTGGATGCTTACAGCTTTGAGTACACATATTACGATCGATGAAATCTGCCCGCGAAGAACTTTCTTAAATTGGACAAGCCGGGAACCTGACTCGAACCAAACGGAAAGCCCGGCGCGAGGACCGGGCTTTCGTTGGCAACGCCAGGGCTGTTTGAGCGTCAGCTCGCTTGCAGCATGAACGCGTCGAAGTACGCCGCGAGCGCAGAAAAAGCGTCGATCGGAAGAACCTGCGCGACATATTGGTCGGGGCGCACCACGACGATGCAGCCAGCCCTCCGATCGATACCGCGCATGGTGAAAACGTCCTGGCCGCTCTTGAGGTCCGGACAGAACATCTTCTCGTAGTCGATCAAGCCGTGTCGCCCCTTGCGCGGCAGCAGCAGCGCCGGCATCGCCTCCACGGCGAGCGCGCGATGATCCTGCTGGAAGACGGCACGCAGGTCGATCACGCTGTCGATGTCGGCTCCAGCGGGCGTATGGCGACGGACCGGCGATTCACGGGCCTCTGCGAGAAAATCACACAGCGCGCGGATCGCCGATCCCGCGGCGGCGGGATCCTCCGCGGGCGAGAACGCGTAGATGCGGAAGCGGCCATCAGCCTGCGATGCGTGGCCGAGATGGACAGGCTTGGCATCCCCGAGCCGGATCACCGGCGCGGAATGAAAGCGTGTGCCGATGACGAGGCCCTGCGCGAGTTGCTGATGGGATGATGCACCGGTGAGGAGCGACGGCCGGTAATGCGTCGCGGTGCCCGCGGTGTAGCGCCCGTGCCTGACGAAATAGTCCTGCGTCCTGGCGGCATCGGCACCACCGGCCTTGGCGGCGGAGGCGAGAATTCCTGCCCATTCGCGATCGAAATCGATCAACTCCTTCGCCACCGCCTGGCGCTCGGCCGAATAGGAATGCAAGAGGCTCGGCGCACTCTGCCTCCGGAGGACGGCCGCGAGCTTCCAGCCGAGATTGAAAGCGTCCTGCATCGAGACGTTCATGCCCTGCCCCGCCTTCGGGCTGTGGGTATGGCAGGCATCGCCGGCGATGAAGATGCGCGGCAGGCGCGAGGCGATCTCGGCCTCCGGCACGTCGTCGAACTTGTCGGTCAGGCGCTGGCCGATCTCGTAGACCGACCACCACGCGATCTCCTTCACGTCAAGCGTGTGCGGCTTCAGGATCCGCTGCGCTTTCGCAATCACGTCATCGGCCGTGATGTTGCGATTGGCGACGCGCTCGCCGACATCGAGTTTTGCGAGCTCGACATAGAGGCGGACCATGTAGCCGCCTTCGCGCGGAATGATCAGCAGGCTGCCATCCTTCGCCGACTGGATCAGGGCCTTGAAGCGGATGTCGGGAAAATCGGTCACCGCCAGCACGTCCATCACGCCCCAGGCGTGGTTGGCGGAATCGCCATGCAGTTCGCGGCCGATCGATTTGCGCACCGTGCTGCGCGCGCCGTCGCAGCCGACGACGTAGCGCGCCCTGATCGTCTCCACCTTCCCCTCATTGCCGGCATCGGCACGTTCGAGGCGCACCGTCACGGCATGGTTGGCGGGACCTGCCGCCGGATCGACCTCGAGGTCGAGCAGGCGCCGGTTGTAATGCGGTTCGAGCTTGGCCGGCGATTTGCGCATGAGATCGAGAAAGCCGTCATGGATGCGCGCCTGGTTGAGGATGACATGCGGGAATTCAGACAGCCCGTCCTCGACATCCTGCACACGCCCGCTGCGGACGATCGTCTCGGGCTTCCGTTCGTCCGGCTTCCAGAACGTGGTCTCGTTAACCCAATAGGCTTCCTTCAGCACGCGCTCGCTAAACCCATAGGCGTGGAACATCTCCATGGTGCGGCAGGCGATGCCGTCGGCCTGCCCGACCAGCAAACGGCCCGGCTTCTGCTCGACGATGCAGGTCTTGATGTCGCCGAATTGCGCAAGCTGGGCCGCGAGCGTCAGGCCCGCAGGGCCGCAGCCGACGATGAGGACATCGACCTCTTCAGGCACGGCCCCGGCTGCGCCCGAAGCCTGAATACGTTCGGCGGGATCGGCGATTTCAGGATCGCCCGGCTGAAATCCATTGAGATGGAATTGCATGAGCACCTCTCCCGTCAACGTCTTCTTCGATATTGCTCAGTATGCTGACTATCAGTATACTTGTCAACGATCCGCGCAATCCCTGCCGCAACGGAGAATTCGGTGAAAGACAACAACGACATGCCCGGGCACCTGGCGCGCCGGTTCCAGCAGATCGCGGTGGCGGTGTTTCTGGCCGAAGTCGGCGAAGCCGGCTTCGACCTCACGCCGGTGCAATACGCGGCCCTTGCGACCATCAAGGCCAATCCGGGGCTCGACCAGGTGACGCTCGCAGGATTGATCGCCTACGACCGCACCACCATCACCGGGGTCATCGACCGCCTCGTCCAGAAAGGCCTTGCCGAGCGCCGCGCCTCCAGCCGCGACCGCCGCGCCCGCGAGCTCGAAATCACCGACGAGGGCCGACGCACGCTGCGCAAGATCACTCCGGCGGTGGAGTCCGCCCAGCGCGTCATGCTGCGCGGCCTCAGCGCGAAGGAAGGTGAAGAGCTGATGCGGCTGCTGCGCAAGGCCATTGCCGCCGGCAATGAGCTCAGTCGCGCCCCGCTGCGCGAGCTGGAGGCATGAACCCCGTATTTCCATCCGTAATTGTCGCAGTGCCGCGAAACCTGGAACTAACCTTCGGCTGCTAGGGTCGGCAACATTCGGCGTTTAACGCGCGATTTACTTTGCCGCTCGGGAGTTTCGGATGTTCAGGTTCCTCATTGCGGCGACGGCCATCGCGCTCTCGGCCGGCCCAGCGCTTGCTAACGGCCATGGCGGCGGCGACCCTGCTCCGCCGAAGCCCGAGGCCACGACCGCACCGGCAAAGGTGGTCCTGACCAAGCAGGGCCCCACGCTCGTCGACCTCAAGGGCATGACGCTCTACACTTACGAGCGCGACACCACCGGCAAGACGTCGAACTGCAACGGCAAGTGTACCGAAAGCTGGGTCCCGCTATCCGCTACGGTCGACGCCAAGGCCATCGGCGACTTCACCGTGATCAGCCGCAACGACGGCAGCAAGATGTGGGCGTACCGCTATCGTCCGCTCTACACCTCGCCGGCCGACAAGGCGCCAGGCGATGCCAACGGCAATGCTACGACGCTGCAATGGCGCGTCGCCCGGCCTGAGAACTAGGTCTCAACCGGCAGCCCTGCCCACGACGAAAGCCTCGTGAGCAGTGGAATAACCGATCGCACCGCGCTTAGCCGCGCCAGCTAGACCCCGCGTCGACCCGTGCATTCTGCCCGGGCGGCAGCACCACCACCGTGGCATTCAGCTTCACCCGGTCGAACAGATCGATCACGTCCTCGTTGCGCATCCGGATGCAGCCGGACGAGATCGCCTGCCCGATATATTCCGGCTGGTTGGTGCCGTGGATACGGTAGAGCGTGTCCTTGTTGCCGAGGTAGAGGTAGATGCCCCGCGCGCCCAGCGGATTGGCGGGGCCACCGGCGACGCGCGCCGGATACGGTCCGAGCCGCGCCTGGATCTCCGCTGTCGGAACCCAGTCGGGCCATTCCGCCAGACGGCCAACGCGCGCGACGCCGGAGAAGGCCATGGCTTCCTCGCCGACCGCGACGCCGTAGCGGATCGCCTTGCCTTCGGGCAGCACGAAATAGAGGTAGCGCGCATCAGTATCGACCAGGATCGTGCCCGGCTGCTCCTTGCGCGGGTAGTCGACGATATGACGGAGATATTGCTCCGGCACGTTCGCCTGCGCGTAGGGCGTGTGCGCAAGCAACTGCCGGTCGCGCGGCGTCATGCTCGCATCCGTCGATGGAGAAAGCGTCGTCTGCATGCAGCCGGCGAGCGGAAGCATGGCCATGACGAACAATACGATTAGAGATTTTGGCACCACCGGCCCCCCGATAGCGGATAGCAGCGCCCCCAGCCCCACTAGATGCTGCCCAAATCGTGCTGAAAAAAAGGCAGTGCGGAACACGTGCGCGTGTTCCACTGGCCTGGTTCCATCACCACAAACGGCGGAGAAGCGTCGCACAGTCTCCATCCCCTCGCCTTGCTTTGGTCAAACCCGGCTGGACTCGTGGGTCATCGTGCTGACTCATCGGATTTGGGATGGGTTCACCTCGACAGATCGGCTCGCGCCAATGCGGACGCCCATACTTTAAACACTCGGACTTCAAAGGAGCTGCGATGCTCGCGACGCTGAACTCTAGGCAAATCGTCGATGAGATCGTGAAGGACACGGTCAAGGACAACGATCCGCACGACGCCGTTGAGATTTCACCCGACATGGTGCTGGCTTCGCGCCCCATCAGTGGTGCGCCCGCGTTGGCCCCTGAGATCGCAACCCGTCCAGAGCCGAAAATAGATCCGAAATTCGCGCCGGAGCGCACCATCAATCCGGAGCCGAAATTCAGTTCCGTCCTGGAGCCGCAGACGGCAACGCCCTCGGTCGACACCGCCGTGCGCGTCGCCGCCAGCGATGGTCGCAACCGGCAGAAGCGATCCTCCGCCGGCAAATGGCTTCGCGGCGCGTTCGTCATGATCTTGTTTGCGGGCGGAAGCGCGGCCGCCACTGTCGCCTGGGAGAAACATGGCGACACGGCCAGGCAGATGCTCGCCGAATGGACACCTGCGTTGACTTCGCTGTTGCCTTCGACATCGCGAACGGCGGCACCGGTGACCGCCGCGCCGGTCACCGCCGCGCAGGCCGCGCCGCCCGCGGAGCCGGTCGCAACGGATCAAGCGGCGGATCAAGCTGCTCAACCTGCGGCGCCGCCTCCGGTTCAGGTTGCAGCAGCAGCACCTGTCGCAACACAGCCCGATCCCGCGCAATCGGTCCAATCGATGACGCGCGATCTCGCAGCGATGGCGCAGCAGATCGAAGCGCTCAAGGCCAACATCGCCGAGCTGAAGGCCGGGCAGGAGCAGATGGCGCGCGAGATGGCAAAACCACCCGCGCCAAAGCCGGTGGCTGAGGCCAAGCCGGTCGATCCGCGCGCGCGCGTGTCCACGCTCCCGCCGCGATCTCCGGCGCCTCCGGTTCGCAAGCCGAAGCCGGTCGTGTCGCAAACCTACATGCCGGCCTATTCGCCCGCGCCGCCTGCACCTTCGCAGGCTGCCGCGGCCGCGCCGACAGCAGCACCGGTCGCCACGACGCAAGCCGTTGCCGATGACGACGGACCTGTCGTGCGTCCGCCGATGCCGCTGCGCTAAACCAGGCGCCGGCGCAGCGTCGCTGTCGCGACGTCGCCCAAGCTGTCCGAGTCGATGCGACGCGTTGAGTCCGGGCAATCGATCGTCTTCCGTCAAGAGAAAAGGCCGTCGGGATTTATGCCGCCGGCCTTCTCTTGCAGCTGCCGGTTCCCGGAGCCCGGTTCTGCTGCAATTCCATGCCTTATGATCACGTCGACATATTTAATAAAATCTTAACGCACCTGAATGCTGCACATGATTTCTGCGCCATAAGCACAGAGATTGCGCGACCCGTTCATTCGAAAATATCGACTCAGTGGTATCATCCGAGATGTGTTGAGACTTCCACTGAAGCTCACGTCGTCACACCGGGGAAATCGAATGCCCTACTATTCCTTCGATCTCGTGGTTGGTGAAGAGTTCAAGAACCAGGGTGGAATCATCCTCGAAGACATCGAGGTCGCTTCCGATCGCGCCGTTCAATTGGCTACCGAGCTGTCGCAGGTGAAGCCGGAGCTGCAACGGAAGGGTTGCGCGGTGCGCGTCACCGATCGCGATCACAACGAGGTCTATCGCACGCCGCTCGATCCCGTGCCGGCCTGGCGACGCTAGGCCACAGCATTTTCGAGCGATTTGGAAACCGGTTCGCGCAAAAAGCGCGTCGATCCGGGACTCAAAAGTACCGTTCCGGGTCATCGGAACGTGGCCTTAGCCGTCCAGCTCCGGCGGCTCGAACCAGTTCGTCAGCGACAATCCGCCGTCGACGACGAAGGCTGCGCCGGTGACGTAACCCGAGAGCTTGTTCGACAGCACCGCAAGCGCCATCGGCGCGAGGTCCTTGGCCTCGCCGAGGCGCCCGAGCGGAATGTGCTTCGCCAGCGAGGCGTCGGCAACGAACCCGCCCGCCGCGATCGCGCCGGGCACCAGCGCGTTGACGCGGATGTCGTGACGCCCGAGCGTCTTCGCGAGCTCCTTCACCAGCATCGCCATTCCCGC
The DNA here is from genome assembly GCF_052114925.1 of Bradyrhizobium sp. 2TAF36. Taxonomy (NCBI): domain Bacteria; kingdom Pseudomonadati; phylum Pseudomonadota; class Alphaproteobacteria; order Hyphomicrobiales; family Nitrobacteraceae; genus Bradyrhizobium; species Bradyrhizobium sp. 2TAF36. The sequence goes on from NZ_JBFRFR010000046.1 coordinate 40,947, forward strand.
CTTCGCCGTCGAATAATGCGGCAGGTTGCGCGGCGTGCCCGCGTGCAGCGAGGTGAGAAACAGGAACGAGCCCGGCCGTTTCGCAGCGATCAGCCGTTTTGCCAGCCCGCGCGCCAGATGGAATCCGGCATCGAGATTGACGGCATGCATCTCCTGCCAGGTCTTGCGGTCGACCGCGAGCGCATGATCGGCCTCACGCCGCGGCGGCGATGCGCTGTGCACGAAATGCGTCACCCCACCGATCCCCTCTGCGGCGGCCAGCAGGGCATCGCAAGCGTCTGACCTGGCGAGATCGCCGACCCACGGCACCGCCAGTTCAGGCCTGCCGCTCGCGCTGATCGCCGCACTCACCCGCTCCAGGCTCATATCGGCGAACATGGTCCGAACGCCCTCGCCGACCAGCGCCTGCGCAATCGCGCGGCCGATGCCGTTGCCTGCGCCGGTGACGAGAGCCGTGTCGCGTGCGGGGTCGAACGGCGTGCTCAACAGGCTCATGTCGCTCTCCGTGGCCAGGACGGGGTGACGATAGCGCACCGCACCGGGGAGCGACAAATACGTCCCGGCACCATTGCGGAGTGGCTTGCCGGACGCTAGCCTCCAAAAAACGGAGGAGATACCAAGGATGCGCACCGGTTTCCTGATCGCAGGTCTGTTACTGCTCGCCGCGCCGGCCCAAGCGGCGGACCGTGTACGCTCGACCTATGTGACGATGGTCTTGCAGGCCTTCGCCGCCAAGGTGGAATGTCCGAACACCGATCTCGTCTATCAGGACCTCGTGCAGAAGGCGCAGCAGATGCAGCTGCCGGACGGCACCACCGAGAAGGTGCGCAAGGCGATCGCCTGGATGCACACCGGCGGCAAGATGGGCGAGAAGCAGGACGACGATTTGATGGCCGAGGTCGCGGTCGCGACGCAGGCGACCGACATGGACCAGCGCCGCCTCGGCATGCCCGGCTGGTGCGAGGCCCAGAAGACCAACCTCGCCGGCCTGATCCGCAGCAAGGGCGGCTAGGCGCTCTCTCGCGGGCATTAAGCACGCCGCGGCGGAACCGTCGCGGCGGCTAACTATCGTCATAATCCTCGACACCATGCGGCCTCTTCGAATTCGAACAGGAGAGCCCACATGCGGAGTATCCATTTCGTTTTCGCCGGCGCATTTGCGGCCGCCACGGTGCTGACCGCGCCCGCCCTGGCGAAGAATTCCGATGCCCAGAAAGGCGAGGAAAAATCCACCTCGTCATCCTGTAGTGCCTACCAGCAGGCGCCCGACGGCTCGTGGGAACCGCTGCCCTGCAAAGAGACAGGCGAGCGTCCCCAGCCGCAGACACAAAATCGCACTCCGCAGCCGGGCGCCGACCGCGGGGAGCGCTGAGCGCGCTGGCCGCGGATCAGCTCTGGTGCGGGCCGCGGATGATCTTCATGGCGTCCTCGATGTGACGCCACTCCTTGGCCTCATCGGCCTCGCCGCGGCCCTCACAGGCCTGGGCCTGCTCGGCGGCCTTCGCAATCGCAGCGAAACCATGTTTTTCCAGCATCTGGCGCGCGATGGTGTGGACCTGGACCTCGGATATCATGGGCGCTCTCCTGTTCAGGAAACCGCAGCGCCTGGCTTGGCGCTCCGCGGCCTCTGACAACGATTTCGCCGCAGGTCCCGTTCCGCCCACGACCGATCACATCGGCAGGCCCGGAATTCGAACTGACGAGCAAGCAAGACAAAGGCGGTCCGCTATGCCCAGCGGACCGCCTTCTCACCCACCCCAAATTTGCAGTGTACCGGCCGGATCCCCTACCCGACCGCCGCGCGCTTGCGCTCGATATCGTTCGGCACCTCGATATCGACCTCCAGGGTCGATACCTCGTCGCCGCGATCGAGCCGGACGATGACCTTGGTCGGGTCCAGCGTGACGTGCCTGGACACGACAGCAAGAATTTCCTCGCGCAGCACGCCGAGCAGATCGGGCTGGCCGCGCAATCCGCGTTCATGGGCAAGCAGGATCTGCAATCGCTCGCGAGCGACCGGGGCAGAGGCCTTCTTGCCGCGGAGAAGCCGAAGCAGACCCATGCTCATGCAGCCCTCCGTCGCAGCAGACGATCCATGAAGCGCCTGCGCTCGGCCGGAACCTGCATCGCCACGGTGTCGCCGCACAGCCGCCGCGCCGCGTCGATATAGGCCCGTGCGGGTGCGCCGTCCACGTTCGACAGCGTCACCGGCGTGCCGACATTGGAGGCCTTCAACACGTCCTGGCTCTCGGGGATGATGCCGAGCAAGGGCGTTGCGAGGATTTCGAGGATGTCGTCGATGGTCAGCATCTCGCCGCGCGCGGCGCGCGAGGCATCGTAGCGGGTGATGAGAATGTGCTTCTGGACGTGCTCGCCCTTCTCGGCCCGCACCGTCTTGGAATCGAGCATGCCGATGATGCGGTCGGAATCGCGCACCGAGGAGACTTCCGGATTGGTGACGATCACGGCTTCGTCCGCAAAGCGCATCGCCATGGAGGCGCCGCGCTCGATGCCGGCCGGGCTGTCGCAGATCACCCAGTCGAAGCGGTCGCGCAAATCGTCGATGACCTTGCCGACGCCCTCTTCCGTCAACGCGTCCTTGTCGCGGGTTTGCGAGGCCGGCAGCAGSMASAGMKTCTCCAGCCGCTTGTCGCGGATCAGCGCCTGCGGCAGCTTTGCGACGCCCTGCACCACGTTGATGAGATCGAACACGACGCGGCGTTCGGCGCCCATGACGAGGTCGAGGTTGCGCAGGCCGACGTCGAAATCGACGACGACGACCTTGTCGCCGCGCTGCGCCAGCGCAGCCCCCAGTGCGGCGGTCGTCGTGGTCTTGCCGACCCCACCCTTGCCTGATGTCACGACCAGTACCTTACTCATCTGAAATGTCTCCTTTGCTGGTCAGTTCAGTGCTGTAATTCGCATGGTATTCCCCTGCAGCCAGGCCTGCGCCGGCTTGCCGCGCAAAGCGGCGTCGATGTCGTCCGCAGTCTGGTAAAATCCATCAATTGCAAGCAGTTCAGCCTCGATCTTCTGACAATAGATGCGGGCGCTCGTGTGCCCATTGACCCCCGCCATGGCACGGCCGCGGAGCGCGCCGTAGATGTGGATGGAACCGCCGGCGACGACTTCGGCGCCGGAGCCGACCGATCCGAGAATGGTGACGTCGCCTTCCGGGAAGATCACGGTCTGGCCCGAGCGCACCGGGCTATCGAGCAGGAGCGAGGTCGGCTTGGTTACGGCCTTCGCCTCGGCCTTCTTCGGCGCGCTCGGCTCGACCACGCAGCTGCGCCCTCCCGAGAGCAGCGGCGGCATCGTCGGCGTCAGCCGGCCCTCCTCCACCCCCTCGATCCCGAGCACCCGGATGTTGCGATCCTGGAGGCTCGTGAGCAGATGGGCGATGCCGGACTGGCTGAGATCGACCGAGGACAGATCGATCACCACGGGCCGGCCGGCGAAGAAACCCGGCGAGCGCGCAATCGTGGCGTCGATCTCCTGCAGCCAGTCCTGGATCGGAACCGTCGGCACGAACACGAAGGCCACGTAGGAGCGCCCGCGCAGGCGAACCATTTGGCGTTGGACTTTTGCTGCAGCCTCCATAGCGGCCGACTCGATCCCTGTTATTGAATGGTTAACGATGCGGCGGATTTGGTTAACGGCGGGTTAATTTATCCGTGGGTCACGTGGGGGTGTGGACGGGCTGGGCCTGCGGAAGGGCTTGGGCGAGCGCTTCCGCGCAACACACCGCTGTCATGCCCCGGCTTGACCGGGGCATCCAGTACGCCGCGGCTTATCCGCATCATGGCACGGCCTCTGGAATACTGGATCGCCCGCCTACGCGGGCGATGACACTGAGAATGTCGAGACAGTGGGCCCTCACGCCGTCCATTGTGATCGCAGGCCCGACCATCCGGATTGACATGCTCATGGCATCTGGTTTCGATCCGCCTCCCCCGTGGACGGAGCCGATTATGTCAATTCAGTCTTCCATCAGGCGCAAGACCGCGCCGGACATCCGTGCACGCAAGCGGGGCGAACCGATCGTGATGCTGACCTCCTATCACGCGCATACGGCCGCACTGGTGGATCGGCATTGCGACGTCATTCTGGTCGGCGATTCCCTTGGTAACGTCATGCACGGCTTCGAGACGACGGTGCCTGTTACGCTCGACATGATGATCCTTCAGGGCGCCGCGGTGATGCGGGGCTCGAAGCAGGCGCTGGTCGTCGTCGACATGCCGTTCGGCTCGTATGAAGCTTCCAGGGAGCAGGCGTTCAACTCCGCGGTGCGGATCATGAAGGAAACGCAATGCGGCGCGGTGAAGCTCGAAGGCGGCGTTCGCATGGCGGAGACGATTGCATTCCTGTCCGGGCGCGGCATCCCGGTGATGGGCCACATTGGTCTGACACCGCAATCCATCAACACGCTCGGTTCGTTTCGTGCCCAGGGGCGCAACGAGGTGGACTGGGGCCCGATCGAGGACGATGCGAAGGCCGTCGCCGATGCCGGTGCATTCTCGGTCGTCGTCGAAGCCGTGGCCGAACCGTTGGCGCGCAGGATTACGGAGACGATTGCGATCCCCACCATAGGCATCGGCGCGAGCGCTGCCTGCGACGGTCAGGTGCTCGTGCTCGAGGACATGCTCGGGCTGTCGCCGCGAACCCCGAAATTCGTCCGGCGGTACGGCAATCTTGGTCCGGCCATCGAAGCGGCGATCGAAGGCTATGCCGCCGACGTGCGGTCACGCACCTTTCCCGGGCCCGAACACGTCTACGAGATGAAAAAGAGCTGAGGGTGGCACCGTAGCCCGGATGGAGCGCAGCGAAATCCGGGACAGCGCATCCTCAGCGGCAGGTTTCCCGGATTGCGCTTCGCTCCATCCGGGCTACAAGCGGAAGCGTACCGCTCCCCCTACTTCTTCACCTTGCTCGCATCCATCTTGACGGCGGGATCCAGCATCTTCGTCGTGAACGCCGTCGTCACGTCGAACGGCTTCTCCATACCGAGATAGGTCTGGACCAGCTCATAGTCCTTCTTCATCCGCTCGCCGTCGATCCAGCCGAGACCCTTGGTGGTCGTGAACTCGTCGGTCATCAAATACTTGATGCGCTCCCACTGCCGCTCCTGGTTCTCCCTGTCGTGGCCGGAGACCTGGTCGAGCAGCGCCTTCAGGCACGGCGTGACGTCGGCGACACAGGCCGCAAAGGCCTTCTGCGAGATGCGGACGAACTCCTCGACCAGCTTCGGGTTCTTCTGCAGATAGGCGCCGTTGACGATCAGCGAATTGCCGTAGGGGTTGAGCCCGATGTCCTTCCAGTTGACGAAGCCGAGATCGCTTCCGAACTCCGTCACCTTCAGATCGTGCTCGTTGTAGAAATCGCTGATGATGTCGACGGTATGGCTCTTCAGCGCGGCGATCTTCGCGGTCGGGCCGATATTGACGAAGCTGACGGCATCAGGCGCGATGCCTGCGGCCTTGGCAAAGGCCGGCCACATCACGCGCGAGGCGTCGCCGGGCGGGTTGCCGATCTTGTGGCTCGGAAAATCCTTGACGCCATTCACGCCGTAGCTCTTCAGCCAATAAAACGTCTGGCCGGTGTTGGCGTAGATGCTCATCAGCGCGACATCGTCCGCGCCCTTGCTTTTCGCGACCAGCATCGTGGCGAGATCGGCGACGCCGAAGGCTGAGCCGCCCGAGCCGACCTTGGCGGCGGAGACGCCGGAGCCCTTGCCGACCTCGATGGTGAGGTCGATGCCGGCCTTCTCGAACCAGCCCTGCGCCTTGGCGTAATAGAACGGCGAATGGTCGGCCGTCGGCGTCCAGTTCAGGATCAGATTGACCGCCTCGCCCGCGCTCGCCGGCACCGCCGGCACACCGAGCATCAGGGCCAAAGCCAAAGCCGAGCCCGCAGCCTGCAAACGCTTCATCGCATCCCTCCTCATTGCCGCGACCCGGCTTGTCGCTCTCCCCATGTGAGGATACCAATGCAACAAGCCGCCCTCGACTTGTCAACTGTCTGGTTGGAAATGCCCGCAAAACGTTCAGGCGACACCGTGCCGCAGCGGCGCGATCCCGTCGCCACCCGCAAGAAGCTGCTCACCGCGGCGCGCCTGGAGTTCGCCCGGCACGGCTTTGCCGGCGCCCGCGTCGACGAGATCGCGGAGCGCGCCGGCGTCAACAAGCAGCTCGTCTACCACTACTTCGGCGACAAGGACGCGCTCTATCTCGCTGTGCTCGAATGGGTCTACGCCGACATCCGCGAGCAGGAGCGCCAGCTCAACCTCGAAGGCCTGCCGCCGGAAAAGGCGATCCGGAAGCTGATCGAGGCCTCGTTCGATTACCTCGCAACAAACCCCGATTTTATCGTGCTCCTGAACGACGAGAACCGCGGTGGCGCCCGCCACGTCCGGGGCTCGACCCGGCTGGAGGCGATGCATTCGCCGCTGGTGAAGAGCGTCTCCCACATCCTCCACGAGGGCGTTCGCACCGGCGTGTTCCGCAAGGGGATCGATCCGATCCAGCTCTATATCTCCATCGCCGGCCTCAGCTATTTCTATCTCTCCAACACGCCGACGCTGTCGGCGATCTTCGGCAAGGACCTGTCGAGCCGGGCGGCAAGGCGCGCCCGCCGCAGGCATGTCGTGGACCTCTTGCTGCATTCGCTCCGGCCCTAATCAACCAACTGGTTGAAACTTTCCGAAAGGCCGGCTAGGCTTAACTTCCAGCGGCATCGTCGCCGCAGTGACAGGGAGCAACCGGTGACCGGAGACGGCGCACGCACCTCGCGCAGCTTTGCGATCATCCTGATCGTGCATCTCGCCGTGCTCGTGCTCTGGCAGGTCGCGGTCGATGCCTTCCACGTGCCGAAATTCATCCTGCCCTCCCCGCTCGCGACGGTGCAGACGCTGGGCACCGCGAGCTATGCCTGGGGCGCCAACACGCTGGTCACGGCGATCGAAATCCTCGGCGGCTTCGCCCTCGGCGCGTTCGTCGGCGTCGCGCTGGCCGTGATCTTCAGCTGGGCACCGCTGCTGAGCCTCGTGCTGCTGCCGCTGTTCGTGACGATGAACATGATCCCGAAGGTCGCGCTCGGCCCGCTCCTCATCGTCTGGTTCTCCTACGGCATCGTGCCGAACATCTTGATCGCCTTCAGCATCTGCTTCTTCCCGATCCTGCTGACCACCGCGCGCGGCCTGCGCGAGGTCGAGCCTGACCTGCTCGACCTCGTCAAATCGCTGCGGGGTTCGCGCTGGACGCTGTTCCGCAAGATCCAGTTGCCGGGATCGCTGCCTTACGTGTTCTCCGGCATGAAGGTCGGCGCGATCCTCGCGGTGGCCGGCGCCATCGTCGGCGAGTTCATCGCCTCCGAGCGCGGGCTCGGCTATCTCATGATCCAGGTGCAGTCGTCGCTCGACACGCCCGCGATGGTGATGGCCGTCGTGCTGCTGACCCTGCTCGGCGTCGCTCTCTACGGCCTGGTCCTCGCCCTCGAGCGCATGTTCGTGGTCGGCGATGCGAGGCAAACTTGAAACGGCAGAACTAACGACAAGGACCGATCCATGCTGCTCACCCGCCAGACGCTGCCGAAGACGATCCCGGATATCGCGGCCCTCGACGATCTCCTGTGCCGGCCGACCCAGGCGCTGATCGACGACCTCAAGAAGGTCGAGGGCGACATCATGATCCTCGGCGTCGCCGGCAAGATGGGACCGACGCTGGCGGGGCTCGCGAAAGCCGCCGCACCTGATCGCCGCGTCATCGGCGTCGCCCGCTTCAGCGACGCGAGCGTCAAGGACTGGCTGCACGCGCGCGGCGTCGAGACGATCAGTTGCGACCTGATGGACGAGAGCGCGATTCAGGCCCTGCCGAAGGCATCCAACATAGTCTTCATGGCCGGCCGCAAGTTCGGCGCCGAGGGTGACCTGTCGCTGACCTGGGCGATGAACGCGCATGTGCCGGCCCTCGTCGCGCAGGCCTTCCCGACGTCGCGCATGGTGGCGTTCTCGACTGGCTGCATCTATCCCTTCGTCCCCGTCGACGGCAAAGGCGCGACCGAGGACATGGCACCGAACCCGCCCGGCGAATACGCCCAGTCCTGCGTCGGCCGCGAGCGCATGTTCGAGTATTTTTCGCGCAAGTTTGAAACGCCGGGCCGCCTGTTCCGGCTCAATTACGCGATCGACATGCGCTATGGCGTGCTGCACGACATCGCCACAAAGGTGCTCACGGGAACGCCGATCGATGTCAGTCTCGGCCACGTCAATTTCATCTGGCAGGGCGATGCATCCGCGCAGGCGCTGCGGTGCCTTTCGCATTGCACCGCGCCGACCTCGCCGATCAACGTCAGCGGCCACGAGATTTTGGCGGTGCGAGATCTCGCAGCAAAATTCGGCGCGCGCTTCGGCCGCGCGCCGGTGCTGACAGGCAAGGAAGAGCCGACGGCCTGGCTGACCGACACGTCGAAAGCCGTGGAGCTGTTCGGCCTGCCGGTGGTCGACACCGAGCAGTTGATCGCCTGGACCGCGGACTGGGTGTCCCGCGCCATGCCAAGCCTCGGCAAGCCCACCAAATACGAGGTGCGCGATGGACGCTACTGACGGTTCGCCCATCCTCAAGCTCGGCGTCGACGACGCGATCGCCGGGCTGGTGCTGTCGACGGAAGCGCACTGGAACCAGACCGAGGAGGACTGGCGAATCTTCCTGCACGAGGGCGTGGTGTTCGGTATTCGCGACGGCCTACGGCTGGTCGCGACCGCGGCGCTGCTGCCCTATTCCGGCAACAACGCCTGGATCAGCATGGTGCTGGTATCGGGCACGCATCGCCGCCGCGGCCTCGCCACCCGTCTCGTCGATGCCTGCCTGGAAACCGCGCGCAAGAACGGGCTGACGAGTTGGCTCGACGCGACGCCCGACGGCGCCGCCGTCTACGGCCCGCTCGGCTTCACGCCGACGCTGCAATTGCGTCGGCTGAAGCTGGTGAAATCCGGGCGAGCCGAAGCCCCACCGCCTTCATCGGCGACCATCGATGCGCTGCGAGCGCGGGACCGGCGCGCCACCGGTTTCGACCGCACCGCACTCCTCGCCGCCATCGCCCTGCGCTCCGGCTCGCGCATCGTCGCCGCGCATGGCGCCATCGCGCTGGTTCGCGACGGCCGAACCGCGCGCCATATCGGACCGTTGCTTGCCAACAATGCCGCGCCAGCGCTGGCCCTGGTTCATGCGATCGTGCGCTCCGAGACCGGCCCGATTCTGATCGATGCCGTTGCGCCGCAAGCCGCGTTCCTGGACGGATTGACCGCCTCGGGCTGGACCATCGAGCGGCCGTTCCAGCGCATGCGGTTCGGCCCCGCCACCACCGCTGCCAAGGATACGCCGTTCGCCGTCGCCGGCCCTGAATTCGGATAGGACATCATGCACCACAGCCAGATCAACAGCGACGTCCGCAAGCTGATCGCCGACGGCACCGTGCTGCCGGCGCACCCCCTCGCGCTCACGGCGGAGCGCCAGCTCGACAAAACGCATCAGCGCGCGCTGACGCGCTACTACATCGACGCCGGCTCGGGCGGCCTTGCGGTCGGCGTCCACACCACGCAATTCGCGATCCGCGACGTCGGTCTCTATCGCCCGGTGCTCGAGCTCGCCGCCGAGACCGCTGCGAACTGGACCAAGCGTCCGCTGGCGATGGTCGCGGGCCTCRCCGGCCCGACCCGGCAGGCAACGGCTGAGGCCCGCACCGCGCGCGATATCGGCTATCACGCAGGGCTCCTCAGCCTCGCCGCGATGAAGAGCGCCTCCGAGGATGAGATCATTGCACATTGCACGGCGGTCGCCGCCGAGATCCCGCTGGTCGGCTTCTATCTCCAGCCGGCCGTCGGCGGGCTCGTCCTGTCGAGCCGGTTCTGGCAACGCTTCGCCGCGATCGACAATGTAATCGCGATCAAGATCGCGCCGTTCAACCGCTATCGCACACTCGACGTGCTGCGCGGCGTCGCGGCGGCCGGTGCGCTCGACCGCGTCGCGCTCTACACCGGCAACGACGACCACATCCTGCTCGACCTGATGCTGCCGTTCGATCTGCGCGACAACGGCATCACCACGCGCACCTACTTCAAAGGCGGCCTGCTCGGCCATTGGTCGGTGTGGACCGCGAGCGCCATCAAACAGTTCGAGCGCTGCAAGGCGGCGCGGCACAAGGAGACCGTGCCGGCCGATCTGCTCGCCCTCGATGCCCGCGTCACCGACTGCAACAGCGCCTTCTTCGACGTCGCCAACAATTTTCACGGCTGCATCGCCGGTTGCCACGAAGTGCTGCGGCGTCAGGGCCTGATGCAGGGCCTGTGGTGCCTCGACCCGAACGAGGGCCTCAGCCCCGGCCAGAAAGAGGAGATCGACCGCGTCTATCGCGAGCACGCCGACCTCGGCGACGATGCGTTCGTCGCCGCCAATCTGAGCAAATGGCTGGCATGAGCGCCGAGCCCTTCATCAGCCTGAGCGGCGTCCGAAAGGTCTATCGCAGCGGCGGCGCCGAGTTCCTGGCGGTGTCCGACGTCACGATGGACGTGCAGGAAGGTGAGCTCGTCTCGCTGGTCGGCCCCTCCGGCTGCGGCAAGACCACGGTGATGAAGATTTTGGCCGGCCTGCACGGCGCCGACGGCGGCACCGTCAGAATTGGCAATGCCAAGAGCCCGTTCGATCCGACCCGCGACATCGGCATGGTGTTCCAGCAGGCGCTGCTGCTGAAGTGGCGCACCATCCTGGACAACGTGCTGTTGCCGGCCGAGATCGTTGGCCTGCCGATCAAGGCCGCGCGCGATCGGGCGCGCGATCTGCTCAACCTGGTCGGGCTTGCCGGCTACGAGCAGAAATATCCGCGAGAGCTCTCGGGCGGCATGCAGCAGCGCACCGCAATCGCGCGGGCCTTCATTCACGATCCAAAACTGATCCTGATGGACGAGCCGTTCGGGGCGCTGGACGCCTTGACGCGCGAGCAGATGAATTTGGAGATGCTGCGGATCTGGCGCGAGAGCGGCAAGACCATCATCTTCGTCACGCACTCGATCCAGGAAGCCGTGTTCCTGTCCTCGCACTGCGCCGTGCTGACGGCGGGACCGGCGAAGATGGCCGACTACTTCCCGATCGACCTGCCCTTCCCGCGCGACCTGCCGCTGAAGACGACCGACGCGTTCGGCGCCTATGCAAGGCGGATCTATGCGAAGCTGGGGCTGGGCGCGGCTTGAGTCCGTAGCCCGGATGGAGCGAAGCGTAATCCGGGGCGGTGCCGTTGACGTGCGAGATCCCGGATTTCGCTCCGCTCCATCCGGGCTACGGAAGCGGGGCGCGGCGTAACCACCGCGCCCCCTTCACACTCAGGTCTTGTTCCGCATCTTGCTGAGCAGATAGTTGTCGTAGAAGTTTTCCGCGATCTGCGTGTAGAACAGCAGCTCCTTCATATAGGCGTCGTGGCTCTCCTTGGTGCGCTTGAACAGGTCGCTCTTGGCGGCGAGCTCGTTCAGGTGCTCCTGGGTGGCGTTGTAGCAGGCCTCCAGCACCGGCTGCGGGAACGCCTTCAGCTCCGCGCCGTTGGCGATCAGGCGCTTCAGCGCCGCCGGATTCACGCTGTCGTATTTCTCCARCATCCAGGCGCCGGCCGCCGAGGCGGCCTGATTGACGATCGCCTGGTACTGCTTCGGCAAGCTCGCCCACTTCTCGTCATTGACGATCATGTGCAGCATCGCACCGCCTTCCCACCAGCCGGGGAAGTAATAGTACTTGGCGACCTTCTGGAAACCGAGCTTCTCGTCGTCATAGGGACCGACGAATTCAGCGGCGTCGATCGAGCCCTTCTCCAGCGCCGCATAGACGTCGCCGCCGGCGAGCTGCTGCGGCACGATGCCGAGCCTGGCCAGCACGTGGCCGCCCATGCCGGCGATGCGGAATTTGAGGCCCTTGAGATCGTCGACGGTCTTGATCTCCTTGCGGAACCAGCCGCCCATCTGGGTGCCGGAATTGCCGCAGAGGATGGCGTGCGTCTTGAACGGCTTCAGCGCCTCGTTGGTGAGGTCGGCGCCGCCGCCGAAATACCACCAGGATTCCTGGTGGCGATGGTTCATGCCGAACGGCGCGCCGGTGGCGTAGGCCAGCGCCGGCTCCTTGCCGATGTAGAAATACAGCGGCGTCTGCGCCATCTCGACGGACGCGACGCTGACGGCATCGAGCGCCTGGAGGCCGGGGACGAGCTCGCCGGCCGCAAAGGTCTGGATCTGGAATTTGTTGTCGGTGGCTTCCGCAACGTATTTCGCAAAGGTCTGCGCCGTGCCGTAGATGGTGTCGAGCGACTTCGGGAAGCTCGAGGTCAGGCGCCATTTGATCTCCGGCGCGCCTTGCGCAATCGCAGGTGCAGCAACCAGCGTCGTCGCGCCGGCGACTGCGCCGCCCTTGAGGAATGTACGGCGTTTCATGTTGGGGTCTCTCCCTGGAAGTAAGTTTCAAACATATCGGCGTCTGGCCACGGTCTTCGCGGACCGTTTGCCCGTTCCTATAGCGGAGTTCAAGCTGGGAGCGGAAGGCCTGCCGGCGTCCGTAGCCCGGATGGAGCGCAGCGCAATCCGGGCGACGAGAGCGCGTTGAAAGGCCGCTCAGAGCAGCTTCGCGCTCACGAACAGCGCGCGCACGGCGTTGGTCGCCTGCACCGCGAGCATGGCGTTGCTGGCGGCGCCTTCGAGCGCCGCGACCGCCTCTTCATGGAGCGAGCGGAATTCCATCCACTCGACCGATTTGAAGTTGGTGAGGAATTGATAGGCCTGGCCGACGGTCGCAATCGCCAGCGTGTCGCCGTTCAGCTTGATCTTGAACGTCGTACGCAGCGGGGTCTCGGAACTTTGGGGATCACTCATGGGCTGCTTCTGGACGAGGTCGGCTTAACGAAGGGGAAACGGCAGCCCCGCCGTCCAGCAAATATCAGGAGTCGGTGCTCGCGCGCTGCGAGGCGGTCGCCGATCCGCGCAGGTTAGGCACGACGACCAGGCGGTTGAACTCGCCATTGTCCCAGGCCTTCAGGAAGCGATCATAGTCCTTGATCGAGACGCAGCCATTGGAGTCGCCGCGCGGCCCGAGCATGTAGTTGTGGGTGAGCAGGCCGACGCGGCCGAGCGCACTGGTGCCGTCAGTGGGCGTCAAGCGCAGGGCACGGACGCCGTGGAACAGCTTTTCGCGCGGCTTCAAATCGTAAGTCGCCGGCGGGGTCGCGCCAACCATGCGCTGGTCGACATGGTCGGGGTCGTCCATCAGCGCGCCCATGCCCGAATGCGCTTCCAGCGCGATGCCGCTCGGCAGGTAAAGGGCCTTGGCCTTGATGTCATACACCGCCGTGCGCGAATCGTAGCCGAGCGCGGCGAGATCAGGCGCCCTGCTGAGCAGGCCGTCGCCGGGAGTCAGTGACGCCAGCTTGATCTTGTCGGTGAATTTTTCGAAGAAATTGCGGTTGTCGACCCTGGGGTTGGTCTCGGCATAGGCTTGGCTTGATGCGATCTGGGACGCGAGGTCTGCCTGGGCCGGGCGCGAGCGCGGCACCGGGATGGCGTCGGCGCGCTGCGACGGCCTCGTCTCGTCAACCACGTGCCGGTCATCATCGGTCAGGGTCGAGCCGGTCAGGGTCGAGCGCCAGTCGTCGCCCTGGAGTTTTTGGGCCAGCATCGCCTTGGCGTCGCGCAGCTTGAGCTGGACCACGCTCACCGCGGAGCGCTCCAGCGTCCGCAGGCCGAAGTCACGGGCCGGCGGGCTGCTGGATACCGAAGCGAAACGGTCGTCAAACGAAGGGCCATTGGCCGGAGGCAGTGCGGTGGCCGGAGGCAGTGAGGCAGTGACCAGCGGCGCCGAATCGCCCATGTCCGCGACCCAGGCGGCCGCTCCCAGTGCCAGCGCGACGGCTGCCAAGGACAGCAGTATCGTCTCCGCTCGCCCAATACGGCGRCGCGACAACAGCCTTTCGGCGCTTGCGCGGTCGGAAACCATCAGATCCCCAAATCAACCCCGGAGGGGCCCAACCCCCGTCCGGAGACTCTATACCAGCTATCGCATTGGGAGCCAAAACTTAGGCATAATCGCGGCCGGCAAGCCCCCTTTGAGGTATCCAATGACCGATCCTTTCGACCTAGAGCGCTTTGTCAGGGCCCAGGACCCGGTTTTTCGCGACGTCCAGGGGGAGCTGGCCCGGGGCCGGAAACAGACTCACTGGATGTGGTTCGTCTTCCCGCAGATCGCCGGCCTCGGCTTCAGCACCATGTCGCGGCGCTACGCCATCGGCTCGCGCGCGGAGGCCAGAGCCTACCTCGCCCACCCCGTACTCGGTCCGCGACTCGTTGAATGCACCACGCTCGTGCTTGCCGTCGAGGGACGAACCATCAACGCGATCCTCGGCGCGCCCGATGACGCCAAATTCCGCTCGTCGATGACGTTGTTCGGCGCGGTCTCCGACGAACCCGTCTTCGACCAGGCGCTCGCCCGATATTTCGCAGGCGAGCGCGACGGCGCGACGCTGGAGATGCTCGCCAGGCTCGATCGGCCGGCGCGCTAGCGCGACCTACGCCTAGACGAATGGACGCATGCAGGCGGGGCATGGCGGCCGGCAGCGTAAACTCCGGATTAACACCGGCTGCCTATCGTTTGCGCAGAATAATTTTCTTCCCCGCGCCAATTGCCGGACAGATCATGAAAATCGGTACGCTGCTGACCACCGCCATCGTCTCGCTCTCGACAGTCGGCGGCGGCCTCGCCGTCTACGTCGCCGTGACGAAGTACCAGACGATGGACAGGATCGCCGAAGCGCAGGGACGCCTCGCGATCGTCCGCGCCGCCAGCGACATCCCGCGCTACCTCAACCCCGAGCGCGGCTTCGCCACCAACATCCTCTACGGGCCAGCGACGGTCGATCCGGCGCAGCTGACCGAGCACGACAAGCTGCGCAAGCAGACCGACGGCGCCCGCGACAGGATGAACGCGCTGCGCAAGGAGCTGCCCGGCCCGTTCGACGACGGTGCCACCATCGGCAGCAACATCGACGCGATCAATTCGAAATTCACCGCGCTCCGCGAGGCCATCGACAAGGCGATCGCAGGACCTGCGGATGCCCGCAAGGACGCGGCCAAAAAGGTCGTCGCCGACAATGCCGTGCTCAACGCGGGAGTCACCGCGCTGCTCAACGAGCAGGTCCGACGCATGGCGATCCTGAACGGCGACGCCTATCGCCAGTCCAACTACGCCAACATCGCCATGACGCTGCGCGACGTCGGCGGCCTCAATTCCAGCGTGCACAAGAACCTCGTCGGCGCGAAGAAAGTGGCCAACGACGGCGAGAAGGCCGACATGGCCCGCATGCAGGGCCGCAACGACCAGATCGTGATGTCGCTGATGGAATTGCGTGGCAATGCGGCAACTTCGGCCAACGTCGCCGCGGCGCTGGAGACGATGAACGCGAACTATGTCGAGGAATTCGGCCGCGAGATGAAGCTCGTCAAGGACGGCGCCGTCAGCGGCAAATACGAACACGATGTCGAGACCTTCTACGTGGCGTCCCAGAAGGGCCTCGGGTCCATCATCGGCGTCCGCGACGCCTTCTACGACAACGCCGAGCAGATCCTCGCCGGCGCTTCCTCCGCCGCGCGCACCAGCTTCACCATTGCGCTGGCCGGCCTCCTCGCCGTGCTGATCGCCAGCGCCGGCCTGATCGTGATGGTCCGCCGCCGCGTCTGCGCTCCGATCGTCAGCCTGACGACGCGGATGTCGCGCCTTGCCGACGGCGACGTTGCGGACGAGATCCCCGGCGCCGAGCGTTCCGACGAGATCGGTGCGATGGCCTCCGCCGTCCAGGTGTTCAAGGACAACATGATCCGGGCCGACCGGCTCGCAGCCGAGAAGCAGGCCGAGAACGACGGCAAGATGCGCCGCGCCCAGGCGCTCGACGGGCTCACCCGCGCATTCGAAGCCAAGGTCACCGAGCTCGTCGGCGGCCTCTCCCGCGCCTCCTCCACCATGGAAAGCACGGCGCAATCGATGACCTCGACGGCGGCCCAGACCAACAGCCAGGCCGCGGTCGTCGCCGCCGCCTCGCAGCAGACCTCGACCAACGTGCAGACGGTCGCGAGCGCGACCGAAGAGCTGACCTCCTCGATCTCCGAGATCGGCCGTCAGGTGGCACAAAGCACCGAGATCGCGGCCCGCGCCGTCGACAACGCCCGCCGCACCGGCGACACCGCGCGCGCGCTCGCCGAGGGTGCCCAGAAGATCGGCGACGTCGTTACGCTGATCCAGAGCATTGCCGAGCAGACCAATCTGCTGGCGCTCAACGCGACCATCGAAGCCGCCCGCGCCGGCGACGCCGGCCGCGGCTTTGCGGTCGTCGCATCCGAGGTGAAGTCGCTGGCGGGCCAGACCGCCAAGGCCACCACCGAAATCTCCGAGCAGATCACCGCGATCCAGTCCGCAAGCGACGAGACCGTGAACGCGATCCGCAACGTCGCCGACGTCATCGCCGAGATCGACCAGATCGGCACCGCGATCGCGGCTGCGATCGAAGAACAGGGCTCGGCAACCAGGGAGATCTCCCGCAGCGTGCAGGAAGCCGCGCGCGGCACCCAGGAGGTCAACACCAACATATCGGGCGTGCAGCGCGCCGCCGACGACACCGGTGCGGCCGCGAGGGAAGTGCTGGGCGCGGCTGAGCAGCTCTCGACCCAGTCGCGCGATCTCGCCGGACAGTTCGACCGTTTCCTCGGCGAGGTCAGGGCGGCCTAAGAGCGGCCGGCGGCATCAGGCCGCTCTTGTCACGATCCGCCTGCGTCCCAGGTCAATGAATGGCACTTCGACGAAGCGACACATCAGCCAGGCCGCCGGCGTCGTGATCAGCAACGCTGCCAGGAACAGGACCGCTGCGCGGATGACCGGATCCAGCTCGACCGGCAGCAGACGAGTCGCGATCGCAAGCCCGATCATGTGCAGCAGATAGAAGCTGTACGATATTCGTCCAAAGAACCGGGCGATTTCGAGATCCAGCGGCCGCAGTGCGACGAGCTTGCCGGGGCTGAAGGCGGCAAGCCAAATCAGAACGGACGCGCAGAGCGTTTCAAACGCGATCGTTACGGCGGTCTGCTTGCGAACCGCCACTATGACCAGGACAACAAGAGCGATGGCTGCGATCGTCGCTGCCCAAGGTGGTTGCGATCCCCTGGTCAGCGTGGTCCGGCTTGATTGTACGAGCAAGCCCACGACGAACGCGTAGAGCGGCGCAAGATTGGTGAAGCCGCCCRGCAAGTGAACATAGGGTCCCCAGAACGCAATTGCGAAGAGAAAGGCGACCAGGAGCCACACCGGGGTCGTGCCATGACGCCTCAGCAGAGCGTGGGATATCAGGATCACCGGAACTGCGACGCACTCCACGGTCAGGGACCACATCACGCCGTTGATGTCGCTCTTGATGAGGAGCGCATTGAGGACGACGTTGAATGGGTCGAACGAGGGCAGAAAGCCGATATAGAAGCCGAAGGTTTGATAGGCTAGCGTCAGCAGGAGCACCGTCGAGACAGCGGCAGGGAGCAGCCTGAACAGGCGGTGACGCACGAAGGTGACCGGATCGGGATCTCGATCCAGCGATCGCGCGAGAAGGAAGCCGCTGAGCACGAAGAAGACGACGACCGGCGCCATTCCGGTCGCGACCATGTCCCAAGACAGCATGCAGGCGTGAAACGCAAGCACCGACAGGGCCGCATAGCCACGCATGGCCTCAAGTCGCGGCAGAAACGCCGAATTCTCACGCAATTCCATTGGGCTGAATGGTTGGCGCGGCAGATCGCTGACGGCAACCGTCCCCCTGCGCGGAACAGCATACGGCATCAGTACGGCGGCGCCTTGCGCGTCCGCTGCGCCTTGGCGGCCTCGATCCACCACAGCAGGTCGTCGGCAAAGCGCGGGAACGAGCGCTCCAGTGCCTTGCCGCCCTCGCCGATCGGCTCGCTCTCGGCCGACAGCGTCTGCGCGATCGGGCCGACGCCGATGGTGCTCGACACCACGACCATGCCCATCTCCGACAGCGTGCCATGCCAGGCGGTCGAGGCGCGTGCACCGGACAGTCGGCCGGCCGAATAGCTCACGATCGCAGCCGGGCGCCAGAACCACTCTTCCAGGAAGTGATCGGTGAGGTTCTTCAGGCCGGGCTGGATGCCCCAATTGTATTCGCCGGCGACGAAGACAAAACCGTCGGCGCCGCGGATCTGCCCCGCCAGCTTCTCGAGCGCCTCGGGTGCCGCCCCCTTGGGATATTCCTTGTACATGCGATCGAGCATCGGCAGGCCGATCGCCTTGGCGTCGATGAACTCGACCTCCTCGCCGCGCTGGCGCAGGCGATCGATGACGAAATTCGCAAGGCGGACGCCCATGCGGTCGGAACGGTAGGAGCCGTAGAGGACGAGGATGCGATTGCTCATGGCCGGGACGCTAGCACGAAACGGCGGTACGGCCTCAACCGATTTGCCGCGCTACCGTTGCCGTCCGAGCTCCAGCGTTTGCGACGGCGTCTCGCCGAACTGGTCGCGATAGCTTCTGGAGAAGTCGCTGAGATGCCAGAAGCCGAACGCCAGTGCGACGGCCTTGACGCTGTCGGCACCGGCGAGCAGGCGCTGACGCACTAGCCACAACCGGCGCAGGCGCAAATAGCGATGCAGGCTCATGCCGCGATAGCGGCGGACGACGTCGTGCAGGGTGCGGACGGACAGGTTGAGCTTGCGCGCAATCTCCTCGCTGTAGATCGGCTGCGAGAGGTCGTCGGACAGAAGCGCGCGGATCTCCCGGAAGATCCTGAAGTTGCGCTCGTCATTGGGACGCAGGGTCCATCGCGCGGCAACGACGCTTTCGAATGCGTCGTCGACGGCGCCAAGCAGGGACTCCTTCATGGCCGCGGCCGTCAGCGGCACGTCCGCGGCTCCGATCGGCTCCGACGCGGCAGCCAGCACCTCCCGAACCAGGCTGCGCAGCCGGTTCAGGCTCGCGGCCGTCGTTTCAAATATCTTGAAGCTGGATGTCGCGTGCGGCCAGCCGCGATCCGTCACCTCCGGCCTGAACACCACCGAGGCAATTTGCCGCTGCACCTCCTCGATGGTGGTGTAGGCGGCGCCGCCGCTGCCGATGACGATGACCGGTCGTGCCCGCTGCGAGCCGTTGAAGCGGATGGGCACGTTGAGCTCATCCATCGTGAATCCGATGGCGGTGCAATTCTCGACGAGCTGCGCGTCGACGACGCGGGGAAACGCCCGCGTGAAATTCACGTCGCAACCGGGCAGCGACAGAATGGTCTGCTCGGCCGAAATCCTCCGTACGAAGGGCGTGAACTCGAAATTCAGGCCTCGTATGGCATTCCGAAATTCGTCGACGTCGGAGAAGCGAAATACCCTGGGCGCAATACTGTTCATGGCAATGTGAAACGTCGCGTCGTAACCAACGCGCGTCCGGCGGCGATGCCGGCTTCCCCCTTTCGGTTGTCCCGTTCGACCGAAAGAATCATCCTAATTCGTCTCGTTCAGTTGGCGAGGGTCCCGTTCAAAGGACAAGTCGCCGCATCGAGTCTCGCCGAATTTCGATAGCGTTTCCAGCGCCGCCAACGGTGCGCTGATACCCCGTCGATCAAGCTCTAAATTTCAAATTAACGCATGTCAGGCGGAATGAAGGTCATTGGATAGTCGCGATTTTTTTGAGTCAGGCCCCTGCCATGATGGCAAATTTGCCTGCTGATATTCTGGTTGAGCTGGAACAGGCGGTCGCTACGTGCCCGCCGGACCGCTGTGCACGCATCCTATCCGGCATTGTGCAGTTGCTCACCGGTAGCCGCGACCGGCCTCAGGAATTGCTCGCCGGCGTGGTTGACGGCGTTCTGCTGCGATTGACGGAACGCGTCGAGGCCAAGTCGCTCGTCCAACTCAGCACGGCGCTTGCCGAGCTCAAGGTGGCCCCGCCCGAGACATTGCAGCGCCTTGCCTCACACGACGACCCGGACGTGGCCTGTCCAGTCCTCCTCAAATCGCAGGCAGTCTCCGCCACCGATCTCGCGACGATCGCGGCCTCGTGCGGCGAGCGGCATCAACGCGCGATCGCCGCGCGCAACTCGATCGAGCCTGAAGTGGCCGAGGCGCTGATCAAGCGCGGCGGCCCGATCTGCCTTGCGCTGATCAAGAACCCTGGAACCCAATTCTCCGAGGCAACTTACGCCGCGCTGATCGCCAGGGCCGATCCGGACGGCGAGATTGCAAAGGCGCTGGTGCTGCGGCCCGGCACGCCCGACCTGGTCGTCCGGAAACTGCTCTCCGTGTCACCTGCCCCGAAGGCGCCGGCCAAGGCCAACGCATCCGCCATTCCACCCGCACGACAAGCCGCGCCGGTTCCGCCCAAGCTGCCCTGCCCGGCCGACTATGCGAGCGCGAGGCCGGAGATCGTCGCCCTCAGCCGAGTCGGCAAGCTCAACGATTCCACCGTCAACCGCTTCACGATCCGCGGCGAGACGGCCAATCTGTTCACGGCGCTCTCGGTGCTCTCCGGCGCGCCGATCGAGATCGTGGAGCATGTCATGACCGATGACGATTGCGAGGGCCTCGTCATGGCCTGCCGGGCCGCACGGCTGAACTGGGCCACCACGCTTGCGATCCTGAGCAACCGCAGCGGCTCACGGCTCTCCTTCGTCGAACGCGAACGGGCGCAGCAGATTTTCGAAACGCTTCTCTTGTCGACCAGCCAATGGACAGTGCGCTGGGGGGAAATTGCAGCGAGTGCCAACCCAAGCGATGCGGGACATCGCGGCACAAAAATGGGGGTTAGCCGATGAGGTTCGACGGTCGAAAGGCGCTTCGCGTACGGATGGATCACAAGCAGGCCGTCAATCTGATGGGCTCCGACGGCACCTGGCGACGCAGTTGCTTCCTGCTCGACGTGTCGCAAAGTGGCGCCAAGATCGAGGTCGAAGGGACGCTCGACGTGCTCCAGGCCAAGGAATTCTTCATGCTGCTGTCGTCGACGGGGCTTGCCTACCGGCGGTGCGAACTGGTGTGGATCGACGGCACCATGGCCGGCGTGCACTTCATCACCGCAGACGGCAAGAAGAAGCCGGCGAGCGCAAAGGCGGCCGCCGCGCCAAACTCCACGCCGAGCAAATAGGCTCCAGAATTCATCGAGCTCATTCAATGTCATCATAGTCCGGTCCGCCGTGCAGAGTGCCCGAACCATATCCAGCCCCGTCAAAAGCGACGGCGCCGTCCGAACGACGGAAGCGGTTCGCCCGTTTGTGCATGTGCTGGCCGATTCGTCCGACAAGCTGGCGGGGGTCTGCTCGGCCCTCGAACGGCAATTTACCGTCGCCGGCGAACGACTCGATGCGGAAGCCAGGCTGTCACAAGTGCCATTCGCGGTCGTCGTTCGCGCGGAGCTGCGTGACGTCGGCACCATCGCGGCCATCAAGAAGCGCGCCGGCAAGCTGGCGAAAGCCACGAAGCGCATCTTCCTCGTCGAGCACTCGTCCCACGTCGGCATCTCGCAGGCCTACGCACTCGGCGCCACCCTCGTTCTTCCCGGGGCGCTCAACAAGAGCAAGCTGCTGGCAGCGCTGGCTGACCCGGCCGAGCTGGCCTCTGCTGGCTCAAGTGACGCACCGCAACCGGACAACGCCGTCGAAGCCGCGGCAACCGCCATCGCTTCGATGTTCACGGCCGTCACGCTCGGCGAGCCCCTCGACGTCGACGGCACGAAGGAAGCGGGCCGCAGGATCGCCGACCGCATCACCGAGCACGGCCTATCCGAATGGCTTGCCACGGTGCGGCGTCACCATGAGGGAACCTACCAGCATTGCCTGCTCGTGACCGGCGTGGCGATCGACTTCGGACTGAGCCTCGGCGTCGGGCGAACCGATCTCGAGCGGCTGTATTCCGCAGCCATGTTCCACGACATCGGCAAGGCGCAGATTCCGCTTGCGATCCTCGACAAGCCCGGCCGCCTCGACACCGACGAACGCGCCATGATCGAGAAGCATCCGGCGGCGGGTTACGAGTTTCTGAAGGATCACGAGAAAATCTCGCCCGAGATTCTCGACGCCGTGCGGCATCATCACGAATATCTCGACGGAAGCGGTTATCCCGACGCGCTGTGCGGCGAGAGCATCAACGACATCGTCCGCATTCTGACGATCTCGGACATCTTCGCCGCGCTGATCGAACACCGGCACTACAAGCCGACGATGCCGCGCACCGAGGCCTACAACATTCTTTGCGGGATGACCGGAAAACTCGAGAAGGCCCTCGTAACCTCGTTCAAGGAGGTTGCGCTCACGCGATGACCGCGCAGGCTGGGCGCTCCCGCAGCGAGGACCTCGTCACGAACCGCGCTTAGTGCGTGGCCCGGTATTTGGCGCGGTGCGGAATCGACCGGGAGGCCAGTCCTTCCGCAAGCAGCTTCATGTCCTCGCGTCTGCCACTCCGGATCAGCTTGCCGAGCTCATCGGGTGTGAAGGGAAGATTTGGATCATCATCAATCGGATACCGCGGTCGCGGACCGAAGAACCGTCGAACCAGGCTAGCCAGCCGCCGCATGTCGATTCCCTCGCGCCAGCAACAAACCTTTCACTCCGCGTATTGTTCCTCCCGCGCGATCGAGATTGCAAGAGGCCACCAACGGCTCAGCATCAAAAAAATTGACGAGAGAATAATCTCCTCTCCTCCACCTCAGCCGGCTCTCCGCGTTAGTCGGCTCGCAGCGTCAGCCGGCTCTGCGCATCAGTGACTTCCCGCACTAGTCGGCAAAGCCGACATAACGCACGAAATCGTCGTTACCCTCGCGATCGGAGCGAACGGCGTTCGCGGCGAAGCTGTCGTCGGGATATCCCATCGCGACACATGTCATGATGACCTCGTCTTCCGGAATCTTCGCGACCTCGCGCACGATGTCGGAGCGCATGATGCCCTGCCCGTTGATCACCGAACCGAGACCGCGGTCCCAGGCCGCGAGCACGATGCCGTAGCAGAGCGCGCCGAGATCGAAATGGCAGACCGCGCCGGGATCCAGCACGCGGTCATAGGTCAGCACCAGCGAGACCGGCGCGTCGAACTGGCGGAAGCCGCGCAGCACCCAGTCCTGCCGCATCGGCTTGTCGTCGCGCGCGATCCCCATCGCGCCGAACAGCTTCTTGGCGATGTCGACCTGCCGGGTGCGATGAATGCCCTGGTATTCGCCGTGGCTGATGATGTCGCGCTTGACCTTGGCGCCGCCGACCATCTCCTCCATGTTGCGGCGGCGCAGCTCTTCAAGCGGAGGGCCTGTGAGCACATGGACATGCCAGGGCTGGGTGTTCATCGACGACGGCGCACGCTTGGCGCTCCCGATGATCGCCTCGATCACCGCGCGGGATACCTGCTGCTGCTTGAAACCGCGCACGCTGCGGCGCGACTGGACCAGCGTTTCGAATTCCAACTCTTGACCTCCCTGACCGTTCATTCCGCGGCATTGCAATTGTAACGCGTAACCGGTTGCCGATGCGGTACGCCAAATCTATGCTACCCCGCAAGCAAGACCAAGAACCCAGCGAGGACCTGCAAATGCCCGCACCGCTCGATCCCGTCATCGCCCAGATCATCCCGCTGCTGCCGCTGCGCGATCCCACCACGATGACGCCACAGAGCGCCCGCGATGCCTTGCGCGCACTGGCTGCCTCGCGTGCGGATGTGCCGCCGCCCCCCGTCGAAACGGTGCAGGATATCAAGGTGAAAGGCGGCGCCGGGCCGCTCGATGCACGTGTCTATCGCGTCGGCCCCAATCCTGCGCCAACCGTGGTCTTCTTCCACGGCGGCGGCTGGGTCGCGGGCGATCTCGAAACCCACGACCGGCAGGCGCGCAATCTCGCGATCGAGACCGGTGCGGTCGTCGTCTCCGTCGATTATCGGCGCCCGCCGGAAACGCGTTTTCCCGGCGCCTTCGAGGACGCGTTCGCCGCCGCAAGTGACATCTTCAACCGCGTCGCGGAATTTGGCGGCAACGCAAAGCGTCTCGGCGTTGCCGGCGACAGCGCCGGCGGAAATCTCGCAGCCGCCACGGCAATCGCCTGCCGCGATGCCGGCATCAAGCTGGCCGCACAATTGCTGGTCTATCCCGTGACCGACGTCGTCGGGGGCTACGCGGATGCGCGCGAGAACGCGCCCTATCCGTCACGCACCGAGAATGCCGACGGCTATTTTCTGACACGCGCGACGATGGAATGGTTTTGCGGCCACTATCTCGCCGATCCCAAGGATGCCGCCGACTGGCGGGTCTCGCCGCTCCGCGCCGCTTCGCTCAAAGGGCTCGCGCCCGCGATCGTGACCACCGCATGGTTCGATCCGTTGCGCGACGAAGGCGCGGCCTATGCACGGGCGCTGGAGGCCGMCGGCGTCCGCGTCAAGCACCATGAGGGCCCCGGCCTGATCCACGGCTATTTCGGCCTTGGCGATGCTTCCGCGGCCGCGAAGGCCGAGGCGCAACGCGCACGGGCCGATTTCAAGACACTGCTCGCGCGCGGAATCTGAACCGCAGATGAATGGAAAAATCCCCGACATCGGTCGTGGCGCGCATCGATCCTGCTTGATTGCGCCACGATTCGCGGTTCCAATCCGCTTGGTAATTTTGTCCTAGGGAGACACCCATGATGAAGCGGATTTTTCTCGCAGCGATTGTCGCCACCTTTGCAGCGGGCTCGGCCCTCGCGGACGACACCTGCGAGAGCAAGGCGGTCGGCAAGGACGGCAAGGCGCTCGCCGGCGCCGCCAAGACCTCGTTCATGAAGAAGTGCAAGGCCGACGCTTGCACGCCCAAGGCCGTCAGCGCCGACGGCAAGCCGCTTGCCGGTGCCGCCAAGAACAGCTTCATGAAGAAGTGCGAGGTCGGCGCCTGATCGCTGCTGGTTCGCCACTGCTGCACGGACACTCTGCAACTCCGTCGTGCCCGGGCCTGTCCCGGGCATCCACGTATGTGTGTCCGTGCGGCACAGATCAGATGGCCGGGCCAAGTCGAAAGCACGACCATCCTCTAGTAACGTCGTCGTCAAGCCGTTCGAATTAACCACCAATTCGATCCAATTTTAATAAGACAACAACGCTGCTTGTTAGCGTGAGCCGCACAGATCAACGTGCGGGAATTGCCGTTTTCCGGATATCGGCGGGACCGGGAAAGTGACTTCGTCGAGTGCGATCGTCTTTCATTGGGAGCATCTCGCCATGATCGAACGTCGTGCAATGAAGCGCATACCGATCAACCGGGCCGCGCGGCTATCGTTTGGTGAAATTCACGGGACTCATCCGTGCCTGGTGCGCGATATCAACGCCTTGGGTGCCCGCATTTCCACGCCGTACTACATATTTGCCGACGAGTTTGTGTTGTCGTTCGACGGCCATTCCGGAATTTTCTACTGCCGCGTCGTATGGAAAAAGGAGACGCTCTGCGGCGTTTTATTCCTCCTGCGTCGTCGCTCGCCAAAAGCAGCGAACGATTCCGGCGCGCGCGCAAATGTGGTGCGACTTGATCGCCGGCTCGTGTGCCGCGGCGGGGTCTTTAGCCCGGAAGTATCGACCTGACTCCTCGCCCGCGCGGGTGCATATTGCAGCGGTAGGGCGTCGCGAGGTGACCGAATGAAACGCCGCAATCTTGTCGCGCTTCTCGGCGCTGCGGTGACCGTCATGCCCCTCGCGGCCCACGCGCAGCAACCCGCGGTGCCGCGGGTTGGCTATGTCTGGGGTGGCGTTCGCGGGACGGACTTGTACTACCAGACCGGCTTCCGTCGGGGACTTGCGGACCTGGGATATGTCGTGGGGCGCAACCTGCTGCTCGAAGAACGCTACGCCGACGGAGAGCCGGAGCGCGTTCCCGCATTGATCGCTGAACTTCTCACGCTCAACGTTGATGTTCTCGTGACTCCAGGCACACCAATTTCGCAGGCTGCGCAACGTGCAACGTCCACGGTGCCGATCGTCTGCATGAGCGGAGATCCGGTCAGAGCCGGTCTTGTGGCAAGCCTTGCCCGACCAGGCGGCAATATCACCGGGCTGTCGCAGCTCTCGGGCGAATACGGTGTCAAGTGGGTGGAACTGCTGAAGGAGGCGGCACCGAAAGTGCACCGTGTCGCAGTGTTGTGGAATCCTGACAATCCGACGACCG
This sequence comes from Bradyrhizobium sp. 2TAF36, assembly GCF_052114925.1. Classification (NCBI taxonomy): domain Bacteria; kingdom Pseudomonadati; phylum Pseudomonadota; class Alphaproteobacteria; order Hyphomicrobiales; family Nitrobacteraceae; genus Bradyrhizobium; species Bradyrhizobium sp. 2TAF36. Next base: position 67,148 of record NZ_JBFRFR010000046.1, read on the forward strand.
CCAACCAAGTCGAACTCATGCAGAAAGCGGCGCCCGGTCTCGGTATCGAGCTGACGGCTCTCTCGATACGGCGCGCGGACATCGACAACAGCTTCGCCGCGCTTGGGGAGAGAGGCTTCGATGGTCTCGTCGTCACCGACGATCCATCGCTGATACCCCTCGTTCCCCGCCTGATCGAGTTCACTGCAGAGCGGCGCTTGCCGGCGATCTATCCATTCCGCGACTCGGCTCAGAGAGGAGGACTGATGTCGTACTCGGCCAACCTTTTCAAACTATGGCAACGCGCTGCAAGCTATGTTGATCGCATTCTGAAAGGGGCCCGTCCGGCGGAGCTTCCCGTCCAGCAGACGACGGATGTGATCCTGAATATCAACCTCAAGACCGCCAAGGCTCTTGGTCTCGACATTCCCATGACGCTGTCCGCCCGAGCCGACGAGGTGATCGAATAGCAACGGAAATGCTGCGCGCGAAAATTGCGCTTGGCAGACTGTCGCCGGGCGTATCAGTATGGGATTGATGAACGCAAGCGGCCGCCTGATAGCCTCGCCTGCGGTCGCTGCCAATACGGGTTCTCCACGCACATCGCGGAAAGTCCGATCGCCGACGCTCGGCACTGATCCCATGACGTATAAGCGCATTCGAAATAGGTGCTGCCACCCCACTCCCATCTCTGAAGGCAGACGGGGTGGCTGGGATCGTAAGTTTGGGCTGTAGCCGAGGCGATCGCCAGGATCGCCGCACTGCCCAGGATTAGCCAACGGAGCATCCACATCGCCGCCTCCTCCAAATGGATCATCCAAGCTTTCCGGCTCGACCGCCGCTCATGTGGAGACAGAAGACGTTTGCGACGCTATAGCTCCTGCGTCGTCGCTCGACGAAAGCGGCGAACGAGTCCCTCGCGCCCACATCGGCACCTCTGCGCTCGCCCCAGGCCGGCGGACATAACTCATCCGATAAGTGGCCCTGAGCCTTGCTCGGAAAGACCCTGCAGCCGCCATCCTGCAATATCACTGGTCTTTCCGCATTGCTCGCAAATCAGGTGAGAGCATCCCCTAGCTCGTCCCCGCTGAACGTTCTCGCGGGAGGCTTCACATCCGCAGCGCGGGCAAGCTAGCGCCGCGCGCCCGCATCCAGGGCTTGCGAGCAAGAAACTGGCGAAGTTCGATACGCGGTCGACGATCCTTCTGATCAATTTGGATTATCCAAACGACGGCCCCGGACTTGGGTTGAGTGTGAGGTTCCGGGACCGTCATCGAGGCGCGGACCGCAGCCCACCCGCGCACTGCCAGTAACGTGGATGTCCGCGCGACGAACAATTGTCTTCTGGTACAATCCCACTGCGCGTCATCATGCCCGCTAGCGGGCATTGCGGTGCTCGGAGCCGATAGCCAATCCTGGCCCGTCAGCGAAACATCGATGCCTCTCAACCAGGTCCGCCTGATGGGCCGCAGCGCACTGGATATCTCGCGCCGAACTCTTCGCATTTGCCCTGTACCGAAGACCTTTGATCTGGATCAAGGAGTCGAACTATCGATGCAATCTCAACTTGGGCGATAGGCGCCGTTCGGAACCATCGACGCCTGTCACATCAAATTCGCGAATTAGGGGGCAACCAACAGACCTGCAACGTAGTGGAGAGACCGCCATGGCCGTCAATCTCATTTCAGCTGCACAACAGCTCCTGACCCCTGAAGTCATTGCGCAGATTTCCTCCTTTCTTGGGATGGACCGAAGCGCGACGCAGAAGGCCGCAATAGCGGCCATCCCGACCATACTGGCCAGCCTGTCGGATCTGGTCGGAACCCCGGCCGGCGCCAATCAACTGTCAAAGCTGCTGTCACAACAGCAAGGCAGCAATCCCATGGATATGTTGCGCAACGCCGGCGCCCCGGACCTGGCTCAGACGGGTTCGAGCATGTTGTCCGGACTGCTTGGAGGCCGAACCATGGATACCATGGCCCAGGCGATCGGGAGTTTCGCGGGAATGGGCGATGGCGGCGGCAAGTCGTTACTCGCCGTGGTCGGGCCGCTGGTCCTGGGTATGCTCGGCAAGCAGCAGCATGACGCCGGGATGGATGCAAACGGACTGGCATCGCTTCTGCGCTCGCAGAAAGATCAGATCATGGCGGCGATTCCATCGGGCCTCAGTGATCAACTCGGCGCCGCGGGCCTGATCGACAAGGCACGCAGTGGAATGGCCACTGCCGCCGCCACAGGGAGCCGGATCGCCGGCGTTTCCGGCGCTACTGGCGCGAGCCAGGCCGCCATGGCCGCCGGCCGGTCGCAATGGCCATATTGGCTCGCCGCGCTCGTTATCGTTGCCGGGCTTGCCATATATGCGCTTCAGCGTCCGACCGAGCCGACGGTCGCTCAGAGTACAAACATTACGCGGCCCTCAACCGGAACTGTGGGCATGGCGCCCGCGGATCTGACCGTTGACGGCGTGAATCTGGCGAACCAGGTCAATTCGTCCCTTGGTACGCTGCAGGCTCAACTGCCGACCATCACCGATGAAGCTAGCGCGCAGGCGGCCCTGCCGAAGATCAACGACGCCATCTCACAGCTGGATGGCGTCACGGCACGAGCTGCCAAGCTTTCTCCGGAAGCGCGACGCGCGCTTGCCAAGCTGATCGTCGCGGCGGCGCCGGCCATCAATCAGATGTGCGACAAGGTCTCGGCGACACCGGCCGGCACGATCGCAAAGCCAGTGATCGACAATCTTCGTGCCAAGCTCGACCAGTTGGCGAAAGCCTGAAAGCCAGAGACGTCACACGCAATAAACTCGCCACACTTCAGGACGGGACGTGTTTCCCACCCTCCCGTCCTGCAAGATGAAAGGAGAAGACTCCATGGCCGACAAGACCAGTTTCACCAAGGATGAATGGGCGCTCCTCCTGAGAAGCCCGATGAATGCTGGAATGGCCATTACGGCTGCCGAACCGAGCGGATTGTTTGGCCTTCTGAAGGAATCATTTGCTGGCGGCACCGCGCTCGCCCAGGCGGCCACCGATCCCAATGCCAACCCCTTGGTAAAGGCTGTGGTCGCCGACTTCCAGACGAGCGACGGCCGGGCCGCGGCTCATGACGGGTTGAAGGCAGAGCTCGGCAAGAGCACGCCGGCCGAGATCAAGACCAAGACAATCGCATCGTTGCATGAAGTCACGGCGCTGCTTGCTGCGAAAGCTCCGGATGATGCCGCGGCTTTCAAGGGCTGGCTGCGTCAGATTAGTCAAAAGACGGCTGAGGCTGCATCGGAAGGCGGAGGGTGGTTCGGTGGGGGCGTTCAGGTCAGCGACGCCGAGAAAGCAACCCTCGGCGAAATCTCCAGCGCGCTTGGCATCTGATCTCGGTGGGCCGCACGGCCCACCTCTACGCGCCCTGCACCATTGGTTTGCGGGATGCCAGAGCCGCTGGCTTCCCCAAGGCCAGCGGCTGTTCTTTGCGGCGATGTGCGGGCAGTTGGGCAAATTCTCGTTGCGCGTCGGCTGGGCGCTGACCGAAATGGCAACTCCGCTGCCTTCCACGGCAACGTTGACATATGTCAAAGCCGGCAATTCCTGGAACCGAACTACTCCAACCAGCTGAGGCGCTGGGGGGGCCATCATGAAACGATGGAGCGGTCAACCTGCACTGCTCGCTGCTACCGCGATTGCTGCGTCATGCATCGCATTCGATGGTGGAATTGACTCTGCGCATGCGAAGTTCGGTCGAATAACGAAGTCGGCGATTGTCCCTGGCGCAACGCCGCTGGAAGTGCATGACCATACCCGCGACGCAAACGGTTCGCCAAACGCCAACGACCTCCCCTCGCTTGCCACGAAATCACCCCGACGGCGTCAGCGCGCAGCAGGGCAAGGCCCGAAAGCTCACGGCGACATTCGGCGCGCAACGCATCGGAAGAGCAACCATCAGCATGCATTTCATAAGAAACATCCTAGAAGGGAAACCCCACTGTTCGGGCTTGCGAGTTTCTACTCGGAAGACCAGATGACCGCGAGTGGCGAGAGGTTCAACAAGCATGCGCTGCATGCGGCGCATCCGTCCTTGCCTTTCGGAACGCGCCTGCGCGTGACTAATGTCTTGAACAAAAAGTCCGTGATCGTGAGAGTCAACGACCGTGGTCCATTTGTTCATGGACGCATCATCGACGTTACATCGGGTGCGGCCCAGGCCCTTGGAATGATCAAGATCGGCGTGGTCAATGTCACGCTTGAAATCGTTCGATAATGGCCGCCTATTTCATATATCGACGGCGGCCGGGCCGTGATCAATACGGCGGGAAAGGACTGATTTGGGCGTACAGGCCTAGTCCCGCTTGAACCGATAGTCGAACGCCCCATCCAGCGGCTTGATCAGCCCGACCGTCGGCGCCGGAAAATGGATCGGCAGGATCAGCGTGTCGGTATCCGCAACGGAGGCGAAGAACTTTCGCCGCGAGACCGCCGACTGCCTGGCATCCCAATCCGGCTTCGCCGACCAGTCCGGCTCGCGGCACTGGATCTGGTGATGCATGAGATCGCCCGCGACCACCGCGCGGCTCCCCTTCGAAAAGATATTCACGCAGCAATGACACGGTGAATGCCCCGGCGTCGGCGTCAGCGTGACGGTGTCATCGAGCGCGTAGTCATCGTCGACCAGCAGCGCCTGCCCGGCCTCGACGATCGGCAAGCAGTTGTCGCGGAAGACGGTGCCGGGCGGGTTGTTGCCTTTGGCATTCTCGGCCTCCCAGGCCGCGTACTCGCCCTTGTGAAAGACGTACTTTGCATTCGGAAACGTCGGCACCCAGCGCCCGTCGCGCAAGGTCGTGTTCCAGCCGGTGTGGTCGATGTGCAGATGCGTGCAGAAGACGTAGTCGATCTGCTCGAAAGAGATGCCGAGCGCGAACAATTCGTTGCGCCAGCGCTCCTTGCCCGGAAAATCGAACGGCGGCGGATGGCCCTTGTCCTCGCCGGTGCAGGTGTCGACGAGGATGGTGTAGCGCGGCGTGCGCACGACAAACGTCTGATAGGTGATCACCATCATGCCGCGCGCGGCATCGAACACCTCCGGCTCCATCGTCGGCAGATGACGGGCGAACACGCCCTCGTCATAGGCCGGGAAGAAATCCTGCGGCCGCCGCCACGGCCCTTCCCGCTCGATCACCGCATCGATGGTGATGTCGCCGATCCGCAGTTGCTTCATGGTTGTTCGCTCCCTTTTTGGGAGGAAACGTAGCGGGCGACATAGGACCGTTCAAGCCGCGAGGCGTACAGGCCTCCCATGCACCCCGATTGCCGCAAATCAACCTCAAACGCCGCCGACGATAACCCTGGAATGGGGAATATCTGTTGGGCAGGAAACTCAGAGTCGTCACGGCAGTCCTGATTGCCGTGGCCGCGGGCGTCTACATCAACAACACCGATCTGCTGGCGCCGCATCGCGACGGCAAACCGGTGCTGCTCGCGCATCGCGGTATGGCACAACGGTTTGACGAGCGCGATGTGAGGAACGACACCTGCACCGCCGCGCGAATGTTGCCGCCGGCGCATGACTACCTCGAGAACACCCTCCGTTCGATGCATGCGAGCTTCGACGCCGGCGCCGATGCGGTCGAGCTCGACGTGCACCCGACGACCGACGGCGAATTCGCCGTTTTCCATGACTGGACTCTCGACTGCCGTACCGACCGCCAAGGCGTCACGCGCGAACAGAGCATGGCGAAACTGAAAATGCTTGACATCGGCTACGGCTACACGGCCGACGGCGGCAAGACATTCCCGTTTCGCGGTAAAGGCATCGGGATGATGCCGACATTGTCGGAGGTGTTCGCCGCCTTCCCTGACAAGAAACTCCTGATCAACGTGAAGAGCCGAGACCCAAACGAAGGCGAGAAACTTGCCGCCGTGCTGAACGCGCTCCCGGCCGAGCGGCGCCGGACGATCATGGTCTATGGCGGCGACGAGCCCATAGACGTGATCCGTGGCCTCACCCCTGATGTCCGCACCATTTCGCGCGGGGCCATCCGGAGCTGCCTGATCCGCTATATCGGCTATGGCTGGACCGGCCTGATGCCAGCCGCCTGCCGCAACGCGATGGTGCTGGTACCGATCAACGCCGCGCCCTGGCTATGGGGCTGGCCCGATCGCTTCCTCAATCGCATGACCGACGCCAACAGCGCGGTCTTCGTGCTCGGCCCCTACAGCGGCGGCGAGTTCTCCACCGGCATCGATACGCCCGAATTGTTCGCCCGGCTGCCGCAAGCCTATTCCGGCGGGATCTGGACCAACGAGATCGAGGCGATCGCCACGATCTCGCGCAAGAGCAAAAACTAGCTCCGCAACCCCGGCGCTTCCTGCCCGGTGCGCGCGACATATTCCGTGTAGCCGCCACCGAACTGGTGGATGCCTTCCGGCGTCAGTTCCAGCACGCGGTTCGACAGCGTCGCCAGGAAGTGGCGGTCATGCGAGACGAACAGCATGGTGCCCTCAAAATCCGCCAGCGCCGTGATCAGCATCTCCTTGGTGGCGAGGTCGAGATGGTTGGTCGGCTCGTCCAGCACCAGGAAGTTCGGCGGATCGAACAGCATCTTGGCCATCACGAGGCGCGCCTTCTCGCCGCCCGACAGCACGCGGCAGCGCTTCTCGACGTCGTCGCCGGAGAAGCCGAAGCAGCCGGCGAGCGCGCGCAACGAGCCCTGCCCCGCGGTCGGAAACTGCTCTTCGAGCGACTGAAACACGGTGCGCTCACCGTCGAGCAGATCCATCGCGTGCTGAGCGAAATAGCCCATCTTGACGCTGCCGCCGACTGCCACCGTGCCCTCGTCCGGCTCGCTCGCACCGGCGATGAGCTTGAGCAGCGTCGACTTGCCGGCGCCGTTGACGCCCATCACGCACCAGCGCTCCCTGCGGCGGATCATGAAATCGAGGCCGTCATAGATGCGCTTGCTGCCGTAACCCTTGTAGACGTTCTTGAGCGCCACGACGTCCTCGCCCGAGCGCGGCGCCGGCGGAAAATCGAACGCCACGGTCTGGCGGCGGCGCGGCGGCTCAACCCGCTCGATCTTGTCGAGCTTCTTCACCCGGCTCTGCACCTGGGCCGCATGAGACGCGCGCGCCTTGAAACGCTCGATGAACTTGATCTCCTTGGCGAGCATGGCCTGCTGGCGCTCGAATTGCGCCTGCTGCTGCTTCTCGTTCTRCGCCCGCTGCTGCTCGTAGAACTCGTAATCGCCGGTATAGGTCGTGAGCGATCCGGAATCGATCTCGATCACCTTGGAGATCACGCGGTTGATGAACTCGCGATCATGCGAGGTCATCAGCAGCGTGCCTTCGAAATCGTGCAGGAATTTTTCCAGCCAGATCAGGCTTTCGAGATCGAGATGGTTGCTCGGCTCGTCGAGCAGCATGACGTCGGGGCGCATCAAAAGAATACGCGCCAGCGCCACGCGCATCTTCCAGCCGCCGGAAAGCTTGCCGACGTCGCCGTCCATCATCTCCTGGCTGAAGCCGAGGCCGGACAGCGCCTCGCGCGCGCGGCCGTCGAGCGCATAGCCGTCGAGTTCCTCGAACGCGTGCTGCACCTCGCCATAGCGCGCGATGATCTCGTCCATCTGGTCGGCCTTGTCGGGGTCGGCCATCGCGGCCTCGAGCTCGCGCAACTCGGCTGCGACCTCGCTCACGGGACCTGCGCCATCCATCACCTCGGCCACGGCGCTGCGGCCGCTCATCTCGCCGACGTCCTGGTTGAAATAGCCGATGGTAATGCCACGAT
>NZ_JBFRFR010000047.1:0-70562 GCF_052114925.1 Bradyrhizobium sp. 2TAF36
AATTTCACCGGCGCGACAGCCGTGACGTTCGGTGCAACCGCGGCGGCGGGCTTCACCGTCAACTCCGCAACCTCGATCACCGCGACATCGCAGGCCGGCACCGGTACCGTCGACGTCAGGGTGACGACCACGGGCGGCACCTCGGCCACATCGGCGGCAGACCAGTTCACCTATTTCGCCGTGCCGACCGTGACGTCGATCTCGCCGACAGGCGGCCCGCTCGCAGGCGGCACGTCGGTGACCGTCACCGGTACCAATTTCACCGGTGCGACCGCCGTGAAGTTCGGGGTGACGAATGCATCGAGCTTCACGGTCAATTCGGCAACCTCGATCACCGCGGTCTCGCCGGCCGGCGCCGGTACGGTCGATGTCACCGTGACGACGCCAGGCGGAACGTCCGCCACATCGGCATCGGACCAATTCAGCTACACGCCGGCACCAACGGTCGGCTCGATCTCACCGAGCTCCGGATCCGCGATCGGCAGCACCTCCGTGGCGGTCACGGGGACCGGATTCAGCGGCGCCACCGCAGTGAAGTTCGGCGCCAACAACGCGACCAGCTTCACGGTTAATTCGGCAACGTCGATCACGGCAACCTCGCCGCCCGGCGCCGGCACGGTCGATGTCACCGTGACGACGGCCGGAGGGACGTCGCCGACCTCGGCGGCAGACAGGTTCACCTATCTGTCCGCGACGACCACCACGGAGCTCACCTCGTCGAAGAATCCGAGCAGCTACGGCGAGTCTGTAACGTTCACGGCCAAGGTGAGCAGCTTGGGCGGAACGCCGACGGGAACGGTCACTTTCAACGACGGCGGCACGCCGATCGGCACGTCTAGCCTGTCGGCCGGCGTCGCCACCTTTGCCACGACGCGCTCGCCGTCGGCAATCACAGCATCACGGTGACCTACAACGGCAGTGTGGCCTTCAACGCCTCGACCTCGCCGGCCCTGAACCAGTCGATCGACATTCCCGCCGACAGCGCCAAGCTGCGCGCCCTCCAGCTCAACGTCACCAAGATCGTGGCGCAGAGTTCGGGACAGGCGATCTCCGGTTCGATTGACACCGCGATTTCCGAAGGGTTCAGCGACGGCGGGCAATACATCACGCCAGGCGCGGGCGGGCTGCGCGTCAATTTCGCCGCCGCGCCCGACGGCGATGAGGACGACAAGCCCAAATCCGGTCAGCAGCCCGGTTCTCAAAGTTTGAACGCCTATTCGGGCGACGGCGGCTCCGGCCGGACCGGCGGCCGCGGGCGCGGCTCCTCGCGGATCGATGACGCCTTCGCCGCGATCGATCGGGCGGCTCCGACCAAAGCACCGGCTGCGCGCTTCAGGGAGCAGAGGGACTGGCTGTTCTGGATCGACGTGCGCGGCACCGGCATCGATCAATGGGGCTCGTCCGGCAACATCGGTCAGGGTGCAACCCAGGCCACGCTCTTCGGCCAGCAGATCAACCTGCTGTCCGGACTGACCTACCGGGCGAGACCCAATTTGCTGGTCGGTGTGACCGGCGGCTACGAGAACTTCAGCTACACCCAGACCGACATCAACGGAAAGCTGAAGGGCGACGGCTGGACCGTCGGCGCCTATCTCGGCTGGAAGATCATCCCGACGCTGCGTTACGACGTGGCCGTGACCTATTCCGGCATCGGCTATGACGGCACCGCCGGCACGGCGCAAGGCAATTTCAACGGCAATCGCTGGATATTCGCGACCGGCTTCACCGGCAGCTACAGCTGGGCCAATTTCAATATCGAACCGTCGGCCAAGGTCTACGCGATCTGGGAGCGGGAAAACGCCTATGTCGACTCGCTCGGCACCCAGCAGGCGGCCCGCACCTTCTCGAGCGGCCGCGCGTCTGCCGGCAACAGGGTCTCCTACCCCATACCGTGGCTCGATAGCGTGCTGCTGGCGCCCTATGCCGGCGTCTTTGCCGACTATTACTTCACGCAGGACGATGCGGCCGCGATCGTTGCTGCGGGCGGCATCCCGCTCGCTTCGACACCATTGCTCCAGGGCTGGTCAGCCCGCATCACGGGCGGCATCGGCGCAAGGCTGGCGGGTGGCACCACGGTCGGCTTCGGCGCCGAACTCGGCGGCATCGGCAGCAACACGCAGATCTGGACGTTCACGGGACGCGCGCGCATCCCATTCTGATCCCTGGGCGCGACGACGGGCCAGCGGCGCTACGCCGCTCGCCGGATTTGCCGGTTTGGTACCTGCTTAGTAGAGGCCGCGGCCGCTCAGGATGCTGCGGGCCTCGGCGGCGCCGTCGGCCGATGACGGTGCGTTCTCGGTCGCGTAGCGGCCATCCTCGTCATAGGACACGGCACGCGCGTTCTGGAGCGCCCGGCCCCGGCTGCGGCTGCGGCTCGAGGCCGACATCTCCGAGGTCGCGTTGAGCGACGCCATGTCGGCGGAGGTGTTGCCGAGATTATAGGGCCGCCCCTCCGGCGTCGGAACCTCACCGCGAATGGCGCCGCGGTTCGACGACGGAAGCTCCGGCACGAAGGGCCTTGCCGAGGCAACCCGCACCATCGAGGGCGACGGCGCCGGGATCCCGGTGCGCAGGGTCGCCATCAGTTGGCGATCGTCGGAGCCTTCCAGCGGCGCCCGGCCAACGTATTCGACACGGACCTTGGCGACGCCATTGCCTTTGAATTCAAGGAGTTCAGCGGCTTTGTTCGAGACGTCGATCAGCCGGTTGCCGTGATAGGGCCCGCGGTCGTTGACGCGCACGATCAGCGATTTGCCGTTCGAGACATTGGTCACCCGCGCATAGGACGGCATCGGCAGGGTCGGATGCGCCGCTGTCAGCGAGGTCATGTCGAACACTTCGCCATTGGCGGTCAGGCGGCCGTGGAAATCGTCGCCGTACCAGGACGCCATACCCTCGGCGCGGTAGTTGACGTCCTCCTCCGGCACGTAGGTCCGGCCGCCCACAACATAGGGCTYGCCGACGCGGTAGGTGCCGCCGCCTTTCGGAACCGGATCCCCAAACGCCACGACCCGCGGGCTCGAGGACACGCCGTATTTCGGATCGACCCGGCTGGCGAACTTGTTCGAGGAGGCGCAATTGGCGAGCGCGAGGCAGGTCGCGACCGCGGCAACACCGCGCGCGGCCCGCAAAACCGAATCTGACCGTCGGATCCCCATGCGCCCCAAATACCACTTCGCCGGAGGCATACCCAACCCGCTTTGGCTACGGGGGAGCGCTGTCCGGTCCCAAAATCCAAGGCGGCCCACCACCGCGTCGGAAGCAGTAAGGATAACGCAACCCGAACACGGCGGAAATGGGGAGCCCACAGCGTTCACGCCGGGATGGTAAACGGGGCGTTCGCTTCTCCCCGTTGATCTACGGAGCGCAGGCCCCCTGCTCTGTGCCACTCCTGGACATTCTGTTGCGCCAAATCCTCACTCCACCCCCATTGTCTTGTGGCTCACTGGAATTCTTTTGACTGTGCAAGGCCGCACGCGTTTTCTCGGTTGCAGGGGCGAACTGGAATTTGACGATGATCGAGACGGTTTCGGCACTGATGGGTCTGGTAAGCGCGGGGATCTTCCTGGCCCATGCGTTTGAAGGTTACCGCACGAGGGCCTGAGGGCATTCGCGCGGACGGCAAGGATCACCTCTTTCAAGACGGCACGTTCGGACAATCTTAATCGATCCGACCGAGCATCGAACACGAGAGCGGCAGGTGTCCCATGCGCAATCATGACTTCGTATCCGATGGCTTCCTGGCACTGACCGCCGGCGGCTTGTTTCTTCTCTGCTCGAGCCTGGTGGCACTGGCCTTCGCCTGAGCACCACCACCAGTCTCCTTCTTTCTAACCACAACTACACCGCGATGCAGCATACAGCGCTGTCCGGTATTGCCCTGCTCCCGTTTAGTTGATTGAATTTCTGCGTTCGGCGCCTCGACTCATTTCAAGAGGCCATCACCAACGAGGGTGACGCAAATGCTTGCTGAGAAATTTTTTCTGGTTCTGGAATCGCTGATCCGCGGCGACCGCACCTATCCCGACGGAAGTCCTCGGGTGATCAGCACCTCCCCGCACGTGCCGGTGAAGCTGCCGGACCGGAAATAGCCGTCCCCCAAACTTCCGAATCACGCGCTGCTCAGCGCAGGCCCAATAGCGAGCGGCGATAAAGGCTGTCGCGGGCCTCGGTCAGGCAGACGAAGCTGCCGTAGAAACCCTGGCCATACCGCTTCTGGCCCTTGCCGTAGTAGATGCCTTTCCTGAAATCGAGCCAGACCACCTGATCGTGCGGGCAATGACGTTGCGCCTGCGCCTCGTAGCGAAACGGCGTCAGCGGCGTCGCCGAGACCTCCGCGCCACCGGCGCCAACCACGATTGCGACGGCGACCGCGATGCCGCCGAGCCCTTTGCCGAAGCCGCTCCAAGACACCCCCGCCTCCCGATTCAAGCCCTGACTCTTTGGCCGTTCGGCACGGTAGCACGAGACTGCGCGATCTGCCGGCCGCAACCAGCGGCTTGGCCGTCTTCCACCGGCCATCTTGTCGGGTTACATGAAGGCGAGATCATCTCAGCTCGCGAGGATGCTGCCTGAATGTCGGTTGAGCCTGGACCCGAGTCCGAACTGCGCACCGAACCCCGCCCGCCGTTGCCGCGTTTGGGCCTGCTGCCGATGATCATCTTCGGCTCGCGCTGGCTGCAACTGCCGCTCTATCTCGGACTGATCGTGGCGCAATGCGTCTACATCGTGCTGTTCCTCAAGGAGCTCTGGCATCTTTCCTGGCACGCGATCGACCTCACCGAACAGCAGATCATGATGAGCGTGCTGGCGCTGATCGACGTCGTGATGATCTCCAACCTGCTCGTGRTGGTCATCGTCGGCGGCTACGAGACCTTCGTTTCGCGGCTCGACCTCCAGGGTCATCCCGACGAGCCGGAATGGCTCGGCCACGTCAATGCGAGCGTCCTGAAGATCAAGCTCGCCATGGCCATCATCGGCATCTCCTCGATCGCGCTGCTGCGCACCTTCATCGAGGCCGGCAATCTCGGCTCGAACCGCGCCGGCTTCACCGAGACCGGCGTGATGTGGCAGGTCCTGATCCACATCACCTTCATCGCCTCGGCGATCGGCATTGCCTACGTCGACAGGCTCAGCGACTCCGGAATGCGCAAGCACGCCGAGTGAGGGCAACGGCCGGCCTTCTTATTGCTTGCCTGCTTCGAGCTGCGCGAGCGCCTGGTGCAGGCACTCCTGAAGCTTCTGCGCGACCTGCTCGCGCGCCACGCCCTTGGCGGCAAGATCGCCAGACACCTTGCCCACGACATCGTCGATGCTCYGGCTCTCCAGATTGTCTGTCACCAGCGCCGTTGCGTAGCTTGCCGCGGCATCGCCGCTGAGCCCGAGCTGGCCCGCGGCCCAGAGCCCGAGCAGCTTGTTGGACCGGGCCGTGGCCTTGAACATGAATTCCTCGTCGTGGGCGAATTTGGCCTCAAAGCCCTGCTCGCGCTTGTCGAACGTGGTCATGGTCAGCTCCAATGCGTTTTCGCTGAGGAGAATCGGACTGGCTGGGAGCGAACGTCTCCGTGGTTCTCGTCAGTTTAGGATCATTTGAATCTTCCTCCCGGAAGGCCGAGGCCGTCAAGCCTGCGCGGTGGTGCGCCGCAAGCCCGGGCGTGGGCACGACACGCACCAGCGCCGCGCCAGCCAAATCGGCTAGGCAGAGATGTTTACCGTCCGTTAAGCAGACTCGGCGCCGGATGGGCCGGGGGACATTGAGAGCTGGCGCATGAACAAAGAGCTGCGGGAGTTTCGACGGCTTGAACGGGTCTGCCTGGAGCAGGCTGCCCTCTCCACCATGGATCTCGCGCGAAGCGGGTTGCTCAAGGTCGCCGACGATTGTCGCATCGCGGCCGAGGCGATCGAGGCGCAAGCGCCCCGCGGCGCGTTCGCCGGCGCCGTCCAGGCGCTCAAGCTGGCTTTGAGCGCAACGGGAATGTCCAACCGGCATTAGCGGCCGGTCTCCGGTTGGGAGATCGCTTCAGAAGATTGTGGGCGGCGACCGCGTTCGGTCAGCCCTTCGCCTCGGCCGCTTCGCGCGCGAGCCGCTCGGCCCTCAGCCGTTCCTTGTTGGCGTAAAACGCCTTCTGGGCCTCCTCGTGATCGCGCATGGCCTTTTCGGCCTCGATCCGGCGTGCGGCATCACGAGCCTGGCGCTGCTCAGGGGTCAGGGGTTTGCGTCGGAAGGAAAGGTCTTCGGTCATGCGGAGACAACGCGCAAGCAACGAAACGGTTCCATGAGTTGAACCCGGCAGTCGACGCGGCCGATTGAAGTCTCGACATATCAGATAGTTAGATGATGCATTCGGTCGGCCGGACCTATTGCGTCGACCCCGGCGGCTTGACGCCTGTGAGCGGGCACTGCGGCGCTGCGGGAATCGCGCTGCGCACGGGCGGATCCGGATAGTATTCGGTGTTTTGCTGAACCTGACGCGCCAGCTCCGTGCCTCCGAGCAGCGTGATCAACATCAGGGCCTCGTCGAGGCCCGCGGATATTCCGGCTCCGGTCAGGCGATTGCGATCCAGCACGAAACGCGGATGTCCGTCGGCAACCTTCACCTTCGGGAACAGCGTCGGGAAGCATTCCAGGAAAGCCCAGTGCGTCGTCGCCCAGTGGTCGTCGAGAAGACCCGATGCCGCGAACAGCATCGCCCCCTCGCAGACCGAGCACATGTACTTCGCACCGGCGGCCTGCCTGGTCAGAAACTGGACGTAGGTCCGGTGCGGATCGTTGATGATCTCGGTGAGCGCGACTGGATCGCCGCCGGGAATCCAGACGGCATCATATTGGGTGCACTCCGCGAAGGATTTTGCGACCTCGAACGGAAATCCCCGGTTGCGAAACCGTTTCATTCCCGGCTTTTCAGCGACGACCTCGACGTCGAAATCCGCCCAGTCGAACATTTCGAAGGGTCCGGCGACGTCGAGCATGTCGACGCCGTCGTAGACGGGAATGCCGATCTTCATCGCGCGTAATCCTCCCTGCTTCCATTGACGATCAATGTTTGTGGCCTACGGGCGTCGCCGCGGGTGTTGCCGTCGGCTGCTTGGCATGGCGCATCCCCGCCATCCCGAGGCCGCCGCCCGGCGCGTTGAGGTCGGGAACGATCGCGATGTTGGCCATCATGCCCGCGTCCTCGTGGTCCAGGATGTGGCAATGCAGGACATACTCGCCGATGTAGCGGTCGTACCGCGTCCTGACGCGGATCTGATAGTTGTTCTCGACGATGATCGTGTCGCGGAATGTGTGCCACATGCCGCAATACTGGTTGGCCAGTTGCTGCTTGTCGGCATACACGATGTCAGGTTTGCAGGTGCCGTCGGGATTGTAGATCGAGATCTGCTGACCGTTGGTGTTGGTGGTGGTGACGTCGATCACCTGGAACGGATTGACGTGGATATGGAAGATGTGCGGCTCGCCTTGCGCGGACAGCATCCAGTCGTCCGTGGTGTTGACCTCGCGCGTGAAGTTCACCACGTCGGGATCGTACGAGGCGTTGTTGACCGTGAAGGCCGGGAAGTTGATCGCGAAGGCCGCCTGCTGCTGCTGGCTGCCGGCAGCCGGCGGCGCAAGGTTTTCGAATGGCGCCCACGGCCGCAGATCGCCGTCACGCAGCCCGGTGCGAACGGCGTCCGGCAGCGTCGGATTGGCATCGTACAGCGCCTTGCCGACATAGGCCTGCAGGTCCCCCGTCACGGGCTGCCCTCCGCGCACATGGACATAGGCCAGCAATTGCGGCGTCGTCGGCCCCTGCCCGCCGCCATTGCCGTTGGACACGCGCTCAGCCTTCGGCGCCGCCTGGTTGAGCAGGCAATAGTCCCCGTCCGTGGGGAATACGACGAGGACGTCGCTCCGATAGCCGGGCTGCATGTAGTTCGATTCGAGCACGCCGCCGACCTGCGAGGCGTGCACGGTGCGCAATTTGGTCCGGGTCAGACCGTCGGATGCGATCTCGAACTGCGGGATCAGTGTGCCCGTCGAGGCGTTGCAGGCGGCCAGAAGATCGGCCTTCTGCTGCTGGCGGTTGCCGCTCAGCGCCGAGGTCGCGATCAGGTTGGTTGTGCCGACCGGCGTAGCCCGCACGAGCTGAATGTTGATCGTGTCATGAATGCCGGCATGCACGAAGCGCCAGCGCTGGATCTCGCCCGCCGGCACGGTGAGCGTCGGCTGCACGATGCCATTGACGCTGGTGAAGCGGCCATTGGTGTCCCAGATCGACGATGAGTCCAGTTGCAAGCCAAAGTTCTCGACGACGCCGGGGCTTACCGGATTGCCTGACGTCGCCAGCGGGCACGTCCACGGCGCGTTGGCGATATTTGCCGGACTGCTGGCGTTGTAGAGTCCCTGCGTGGTGTAGATCTGTTGCCACGGGCCGCCGGGCTGGTTCGGCTGGTTGGCGAAGCAGGCATAGGCGATCTGCTGAAACAGGAAGAGCTGCTCCTTGAACGGGGCGCCGTTGACGTCATGCAGGACCGTGTCGATATCGGCAATCGGCTTCGGGTTCTGCGGCGACGGTGGCGTATAGGGACGCTCGCCCTTGACGACCAGCACGCCCGAGGCGCCGCTCGCCACCTGCACTGCCGTCGAGCCATGACGGTGGGCGTGATACCAGAACGTCCCCGCCGGATGGTCGTTGGGGATGTTGATCTCATACGGAAACTTCGTCTGCGGGGCGATGTTGAGCAGCACGTTGTCGCTGTTGCCGGCAGGCGAAACGTGCAGGCCGTGCGTGTGCAGGTTGGTGGTGTTGAAGCACCCGACCAACGCCGGCAAGCCCAGCCCCTCCGGAGGATTGGGCAAACAGCTCGGGTCGTCCTTCGCGAGCTGGTTGATCAGGTCGACGCGCAGCGTATCGCCGGGTTTGACGAAGATCGCCGGGCCCGACTTGCAGCCGCCATAGGAGCGCAGCTCGACGGGGTCGAGGCCATCCGGTTGCGGATCGGTCGGATCCGGGTTGTTGATGAAGAAGCGGCCGCGCACGAAGTTGAGCACCACCGAGACGATCGAGCCGCTGCGCGAGATCGATCCTTGCGGCCGGCAACCGCCAACGGCCGGCGCCACGCCGGCCTCCAGGGCCACGACATTGCCCTGTCCGGGCAGCGTCGGCGGCGGTTCGAAAGCACGGGGAACCGGCGCCGCGAATGCTGGAAGGCTCGGTCCCAGCGCGGCGATGACAAGACCAATTCGCGCGAAGCTCTTCATCATGTTGTCCGCCCTACTGTTCCAGAAGACTGCTCGAAGGATTGCGTGAAGGCGCGTCGGCACGCCGGCGCCGCCAGAACGGGCGCTCGGGCCAGCGCGAGACACTGCCGTAGTGTTCGCTTAGCGTCGTCGCGTAGGCCGCAGCTTCGCGCGCGATCCACGCGCCGTAGCGATCTAGAGCGGCCGCATCACCGCGCGCGAGGCAATCGCTGGCGGCGTAGGCGGCGAACACGCCCGAGCGCATGGCCTTGACCACGCCATGACCCGAGATCGGATCAAAAGCGCTTGCGGCATCGCCTGCGCAGAGGAAATGGAAGCCGGCAGTCGTTGCGGCGTACCGGCTGCCCGCAGGGATCAAGCGGGGTTGTTCGAGCCGAATGATCTTGCTCGCGAGCGCCGAGACGAATTGCGTCCTGGCGAGAGCTCTGCGCCAGCCGTCCGGCGTGTTCAGCCTGAGGCCACGCGCGAGATCGGCATCGGTCATGCACGCAAAGGCGCGCCTGCCCTGGTCGAGTGCCATCGTGTACCACCAGCCGTCTTCAAAGGCCTCGACGAGCAGTTCCGGTGTCGCTGGTCCCGATGTCGTCGCCTCGGCATAGGCCGCAATCAGGCGGTCCTGCGCTTTCGCCCGCGACCCCTGGCGATCGGCGAGTGCGCGGGCGCGGCCCGTCGCATCGATGATCAGCCGGGCCGAATGGCTGTCGCCGTCGTCGCAAACGACCGACCAGCCGTCCGCCGCCTCGCGCGCGAGATGACAGACCTTCGCGTCGACGCGCTCGGCCGCGCGGCAACCCGCCGCCGTGAGCCAGCCATCGAACGCCCGGCGGTCAACGCGCCATGACGGTCCGCGCGCCTCCAGCAGCAATTCGCTCGACGTCAGGCCGGCCTGGTCCCAGGAGGTGAGCGTGCGGTGCGACGGCGCAAAGCCCTGCGCCAGGAAAGTCGGCCACAGACCGAGCTGCCGCAGCACCGGCTGGACCAGCGGTGACAAGACCTCGCCTCGTCCTTGGCCTCGTCCTTCGCCTCGCCCGCGCCGCTCGGATGGCGCGATCACGGCCACCCGAAGCTCCGGCGCGCACATCGCAAGCGCGCGGGAAGCGGCCGCCCCGGCTGGACCTACGCCTGCAACGATGATGTCGAACGCGGCCAAGGTCAGTCGGCCCGGACTGCGTAGAACGAGGCAACCACGCCGGCCGGCGCCACCGTGCCGGGCGAACCGCCGCTATGCGGGATGGTCCGGATCACTGAGCCGACGATGGCCGGACGCTGGTCGACGCCATTGGGCCAGGCCGGCACCAGCGAGCCCCAATAATCGTAGATCCATTCCTCGCCGCCGACGACGCCGGTGCCCTGGAAACGCACCTGCATCGGCGATCCATAGGCGCGCGATCCCTTCAGCGCGAGCGACCAGCCCGGGCCGCCGATCGTGCCGGTCAAGAGTTGCATCGGCCCGTCCACGATCTCGATCGTGCCGCGGCCGAATTCGAGATTGTTGAAGGCCGTGTTGACGTCGGGATCGTTGAGCAGGCTGCGATAGGTCCAATGTCCGACGAATGCATTGTCGCTCATGATGCCTCGCTTTTGGGATCGGGCCTCGACCCGGTTGTTCGCTCGACGCTGATGTATTTGGGCCCTTGATAACTGTCGGCGGGCTTGACGGCCGGCTCGTAGGGATTGCGCACGATGAAACCGAGCAGCGACCACTCGGTGACCATCTTGAGGTCGCCGACCGGCGTTTGCGGGACGCCGCGGCTCCACGTGGTCCAGACGTAATTGGGCTTTCCGTTCGAGACCGAGGCAATCTCGAACGACTGCAACGGTCGATGCGCCGGCCACCACAGCGTGGTCCAGGTCTTCTCGTCGCGCCGCAAGCGATCGTCATTGTCGCTGTCGGGCCACAGATTGTTCCAGTCGGCGTAGGTGATGTTGATCGGCTGCGTGGTGCACTCGTTGAAATCGGACTGCCAGGGCAGACCCATATATTTGGTGAGGTCCCCCGGCTGAAGACCGGTCTTGAAGTCGTTGTCCTGGCTGAGCGGCGAGTTGACGTTGAAGGTCGGGTCGGCAATCACGGTGCCGTGGTCCTGATTGGCCTGGGCGGCGCTCTGCAGGAAATCCGAGACGCTGCGATCGGCGTTGATGCGATACGGCGCCCAGTAGATCGAAGGGTTGCGCATCACCCAGCCGAGCTCGGCGCCCGGACAAAAGGCGCCGCCGAGCACGTTGCTGAGCACGCCGCGGTCGAGCTCGCGGCCGGTCTTCGGCGGTGTCTTCGGATAAGGCGCGAAGGGTGAATAGCCTTCGGGCAGCCAGCCCTCCTCCTTCTCGTTGATGAACCAGCCGCGCGCCCATTGGCCGAGGATGAAGAGCTGGTACTGGGTGAGATGAAGGAACTTCGACGGCGTCTCGTTGGTCAGCGGATTGTCGCCGCACAACAATGGCATCAGCGGCAGCGAATGGACGCGCGACGATGCCCGGTCCTGCACCTGGAACGAATTGGCCTCGCCCGTACGGCGCAACAAATCGAACAGGAAGCGGCGCATCGGTCCGTAGGGATCGTCGGCCTTGGAAGAGTGGGGCGGACCTGCGACCGCCGCCACCGCCATGACCGCTTCGCCCTGACTGGCATCGCGCAACGGTGCATCCGACGGTGTTGCCGTCGCCGTCGGCCGCGTCGCGCGTTTCGGGGTCTTCGATAATTTGTCGGGATCGAACGTGCCGCGCTGCGCCTGATCGTGCGGATAGTTCGATTGCTGAAGGATATCGTTCAGATATCTGAATTCATCCGGCCGGAACAGGATCGGCCAGATGTCGCGATAGAACCACGGCCGGTAGTTGCGATTCCAGGCAAGACGGCCGGCCTGCCAATGACGCAGCGCCGCCTCGTCGCGGAACGGGATCTGCTGCGGATCGTCATAGGTGCCGAGCGTCCCATAGATGCCGGTATCGGTGGCGAACTGGCGCACATAGAGATCGTACAGCACCTCGTCCATCGTGATCATGTCGAGGATCTCAGGGACGAAGCGCGGGTAGCCGACCACGACCCAGGCCGGAAACTCGACGTCGATGTAGCGGGTCTGGCCGACCTGCTTCGAATACATGATCAGCCGCGCCATCACCGGCCCATCGGAGATGTCGTCGTACCAGCCGTCGGTGTTGGCATAGTCCTCGATCTTCGGACCGAAGCTGCCGTTGACGTCCATGCCCGAATTGCCGTGACCGCCGAGCACGACCAGGCGGCCCTTGTTGTCGGTCATCATCTCGCCCAGCGTGTCGATGTCGAACGGCTGGAGGCCCCTGGGCGGGAACGTGGTGGCATAGCCGCCGGGGCCGCCCGAGCGATCGAAATGCGCGCGCCGGTTGGTGGTCGCATTCACGCTGCGCGGGCCGGGATCGATGATGAGCAGGTCGCGGTCCTGGCCGGTGATGTCGGCGTTGCGGCGCGCACTGCCGGGGGCGTAGCCATGCTCGCCCTTGAGCTCGGTGAACGGGTACCAGGAGGCTTTCTTGTTGGCGACATAGACGCGCCACTGGATGTCGACGAGCACACCATGATTGCCGCCGCCCTCCACGGCATCGCCGAGCGCCAGCGGCCTGCCTTCCGGGGACTCCTCGTCATAGACGAAGATCTGGAAGCGCGCGGCCTGGCGCTTCACGCGGCCCTGCGCATCCTTGAAGGTCTTGACCGGAACAGGTGTGACCCCGTCGGGGCCGTGCACGGGATTGCCGAAACTGTCGCAGGCGAGCGGCATCGCCGCGGGCGTCTCCGGCGCGAGGTAGAATTCGCTGTCGCTGTTGCCCAGGCGCGCGATGCCGATGCCCGGATGGATTCGATACGTCGCCATGACTTCCCCGCCGCTTTCTCAATCCAGGAAACTGATCGACACGCCTTCCAGCTTCAGAAGCTCCCTCTCCTCCTGGTAGTCGCCGCCGATCACGACCAGCGTGATCTGCAGCGGGCCCTTCTTCTTGAGCGCCTGCCTGGCGGCGGCCGTGACGTCGATGCGATGGACGCGCGGCATATTGTGGCTGCGCCCGCGCTGGTCGAAGCGCCGCGGCTGCGGCGGCGGGATATCGCAATGGCCGGGACCGCCGTAGCAGGCCCCATGTCCGAAGATCGAGATGTAGCCGGCGTAGTGCGGATTGCCCTTGATCGGCGTCGAGGCGTCGGCCCCGGGTTCGTTCAGGAAGGCGCGCACGAAGCAGGAGCGCATCAATTGCGGCACCTGATGCAGGCGGATCTCCGCGCGTTTGAAACTGCGCGCGGCCTGCGGCACGTTGATCGGCTGCGACACGAAGCGGCTGACCGGCGCCTCGAGGCCGACCGGCATGAAATGCGAGCTGCGGACGTATTCGTAGCCGAACGGCGCGATGTCGAGCGTGTCGCGGATGGTGTAGTTCCACGGCGACAGCACGGAATCGAGATCGGCCGGCAGCGCATTCGGATTGAGCTTCTGCCACTCCCACCAGATCCGATCGATATTGACGTGGATCGGCCAGAACACGGGATCGTAGGAGGCCGTCAGGTTGCTGAACATGTCGCCGGAGCCCGGCTGCGAATAGAGATCCGGGCGGGCGTGGAAACGGCGCCCGCCGACCTGTACGGCATCGTTGCGGCGCTTGGCGAGCGCGCGCAGACGTGTGGTCTCGGCGTCGGATTGCGACGCAGCCGCCGCGGTCGGGGCATCTTTGCAGACATAGGTCGCCTGCCCTGCATCCGGATTCTGCCCACCGGTCCAGATGTGCATGGTGTTGTGCGGATTCTGGTCGAGGAACCCGAACGCCGCGTCGTAGATGCTGCCGCCGCCGAAGTCGCGGAAATTGTTGAGGCTCAGGATCTGGGCGATGTCGTCGGCCGACGGGTAATGATAGTTGATTGCCTGGTTGATCGTCTGTCCCTTGGGATATTCGGCCGGATAGCGCAGCGGATACCAGAGCGAGTTCGACTGAAGCAGCGCGTCGATGAAGCGCTGGCGGTTGCATTGTCAGGATCCGGCGTGACGGCCGCATAGCCGATGTTGCTGATGACATAGCAGAAGAAGCTGTGCTGTGAGGTGAAGGTGACGCGGTCATGCGCGAGCGCCAGGATCGCCTTCTTCTGCGCCGCCGTCGGCGCCGGGTCGAGCGCCGCCAACAGCGTCTCAGCCGCCTCCTCGGTGAGATAGGCCTTCATCGAATTCGGAATGATGCGGCCCTTGTCCGGCTCCTCCGGCCGGTACTCCGGCATCGTGAAGTCCCAGTACGGGAGCATCAGCCCGGGCTCGAAGTCCTGAAGGTTCTGTTCGAACTCGTAGAGATAGGCGCGGTGCCAGGGCAGGAAGCGCTCCCAGCCGTGCTGGCAATGGTTCTGGTGGATCAGCGCCTGGTTGTTGTAGTTGCGCCGGTCTTCCGGCCAGTGGTCGAGATCGTAAAGCCGGCGGAAGCCGCGGCGCAGCCGTTCGAGCTGCGGCTCGCTCATGCAGTCGATGTTCATGCGCCGCCGGGGCTCGCCGGCATCCGCGGCCGGCGAATAGCCGTCGGCAGCGACCGCAAACTCGGCGATCTCGCTCACCTTCACCGTCGCGGTCTTCGCCGGCTTGCCAGGCGCAAGCTCGACTGCGACGCTGGTCGCATCATCCGGGCAACCGGCATCGATCCAGTCGGCAATGCGGTCGACGTCAGCGGGCGCGACGCGCTTGCCGCCCCATGGCAGCGCCGGGAACCGGCCACCGTCGAACGGTGCTTCACCGCGCAATCCCTTGATCAATCCGGACGCGTCGCTGCGCGCATGCGGCGGGATGCAGCATCCGGCACTGGAGCAACCATCTTGATGCCGAAGATCTCGGCCGCCTCCAACGCCTGTGCGCCCTTATCCCAAAACCGTCCAGCGCCACCATAATCAGCGGTGCTATCGCCGGCAGCTTCATCCAGGATCGCCTTCACGCGCGCATAAGCAACGGTCAATGCTTCGGTGTCCATTCCAGCCCCCGGACAGCAAGACGAAGAAGGCGGCCGGAGACTAATCACAACTTTTGGGTGATGTCACGTAGACACGCACCTTCAACGTCGAAGCAAGCGCGAATATTTTTCGGGGTTGCGTGATCTATTTCATACAACCTTTATCGAAACGACAGATCTGGCCATGCGTCGTGCGGATGAGGCGGATGAGGCGGATGCGAGCACGAGTGTGTTGCTCAAGCTCTGCGCCGGCCATCGGACGTGTCCGGTCATCAAGCGCTGCGCGATTGAGCCCAGCGTGCATTCCAGTCGTCGTGGGACGAAGCCGAGCCCCACCGTGAGCGAATCCGCGCCGAACGACTGCTCGACGAAGCCGAGCTTCGCCCTTCCCGGCCTGTTTCCCCATCGGACTTGGTTTTCCCCCGCAAGCGCGAACTTCGCGTTGCCTTGCGCGGTCGACTGCGTTAAGCGACAACCATTCTCTGTCCGGAAGGGTGGCCGAGTGGTTTAAGGCACCGGTCTTGAAAACCGGCGTGCCCGCAAGGGTACCGTGGGTTCGAATCCCACCCCTTCCGCCAAAACATCAACAAAATCAATTAGTTAGCTCGTGGTTTTCGCTTCAGCGCACAATCGAACGTACAATCGTCGCTTGGTGGCGCCGTAAGCGTCGCGGTGAGATCGAGTCGATTTGTCGCAGTTCGGACGAGGCGACGCCCGATCCCAACACTGATGCCGCCGCCGATCTCATCAGCTTTCCGACGTCGCGATGGACTGTCGTGTTTCGACGCGATGCATCGAAGGAGCGACAAGACGGTCCTTGAATCACAGCGATGGCGTCGCGCATCTATCCACACCCACGACCGGCAGTAGCTCGCGAGCATTCCGCGCCGCTAGGAATCGATAATTTGACTCTCGCCTGCGCCGCGGTTCGATGGCGTCATGACCAAGGCAGAGAACAGAGCGGCGGCGAGAGCTTGGCACCAAGAGCGCATGCGTCAGCGCGCGGAAGAAGTGCGGGCCGAGGCGGTAGCAGCCGACCTGGCCGAACTCGGCCGGCTTCGCCACTACCTCATCTTTGGCAGGAAGGATCGCCGTGCCGACCGCGAGAAGCTGATGAGCGCCATTGACGACTACGTCGGTGAGATGACCGGCGACCGAACCGCGCTGCACGCCAAAAACCACAAGTGCGGGTGAAGCAGTACGGCCTGGGGACGAAGAATCGGGTAGTCGATCTGCATGAAACTCGCCGCCGAACGTGCCTTTGCCGCTCCTGAAGCCGCCGCCCGCAAACTGGTCGAGCTCGCGAAGACCATTGAAGCTGTCCAGGACGGTCGCATTCACATCGAAAAGCTCAATGCTCCGTTTCTCTACACGCTCAAGGCCACCGGGTTGGAGTTCGGCGCCGGCATCAAGCATGCAGTTGAGAAGGGCTGGCTCGAGCTGCACGAGAGCGGGACCTATGTCCGGCTGATCGACACCAGCGCAAAAGCGGCCCCAGCAAAAGACTAAGTTGCCGGGGCCGTTTGGAGGCTACCTTGGCGGTAATGGGGTCGCCAGGTGGTCATGAGCATAGGAAAAACCGGCAATCAGTTCTGTCCACTTGTGCCCAAAGCAGTATAGTTCCAGATCGGGAACGGAACCGATCGCAATGAAGTTTAGAAGGGACGGCCCGCCAGCGTGACCAGCGGGCTGGTAGCGATCGTCAGGCGCAGTCGCGACCTCCGCGGGGTACGATCGAAGTACTGGCTCGTGGAGCTTCGCGCGCGTTCTCAATGTCCGAATGGAGGTTCCAATGCGTACTCCGGCCTTGGCGATTTTGGCAATCGGGATGGCATCAACAGAGCCGGCGGCAGCTCAGACGTATAATCCGGCCTTTCCGGTTTGCCTGCACGTTTACCGCGCGGGGGCCAACTATTACGATTGCAGCTACACATCGCTGCCTCAGTGCAATGCTTCGGCATCGGGCCGCGCCGCAGAGTGCGCCATTAATCCATACTTCGCGGGCGTGGAAAACCCCGCAGCTTATCGGCGGCACGGCCGCCGCGCCTACTAGGGCATTGCGAGAGACGCTCAGCCCGCCAGCGTGAACCGGCGGGTTGCTGCTTGGGCCGCCTGCGTTTCGGTACCGCAATCCCTAGCGGCTTGTGTCGACGCTACCACCGCGCTTCTATCGGACGATCCGATCAAGACGGCAGCCCGTTATACAACCAAATATCTGATCTTTCATTTGGGTGCCTACCCGGCAACCCCTAATGCAAGCGCGCACATCGTCGCCCCACACACGGCCCTTGGTTTGAGAACTCGAGATACATCGATTGTTGCACGCCTTGTCGTTATCGGGGCATTTGGACAAACACGCCGCAAGGCCAAGTCGCTCGCCTTCTGAAAATGTCGCTTCTTGGGCGGTTGCGAGCGTCGTTGTTGTCGCCGCAGTAGAAAGGGCTAGCGCGAGCGCGCTCTTTAGGATTTCTGTAGCCGACATTATCTCCTGCCTCTGTTTGAGACCTCGGAAAGCAGCGTACGCCGGATACACCACCAAGGCGCAAGGCGGCCAGGAAATATCGGATCGCGAAGTAGGCCGCCCGCGTGAGCCGGCGGGCCTGGCTTCACGGACGTATCGTCCGCTCAATTTCACGGGCCGCCCAGGTCGCAACCATCATCGCGAACCGGAAGCGCTCGCACGTTTCCGCAGGTATTTGGATGCTGCGAATTGCGAGGCTGTTCACATGTCCGGACCCGACAGCATGCTATTGTCGGTGCGGTCATGCCGAACTGTTCGTTTGAATGGCTTCCAATAGAATTAAGTAGGACGAGCAAATATTCGGCTCTGATGCGCTGAAGCTGTTCGTACACACAAGGGTCCTGCCATGGAAATCGGGACTTGGCTGAAAAGTTTGGGCCTAGGACGACATGAGTCCCTGTTCATCGCGAACGCCATAGATTGCGATGTGTTGCCGCAATTGACAGAAGTTGACTTCGAAAAGGTTGGCATCCCACTCGGCGACCGGAAACGCCTCGTGAATGCGATCAGTGCGCTTCCCTCCAGCCTTCCCTCCACTGTCGTGAATGCTGCAATTGCGCAATACGCGGAACGGCGCCACCTCACGGTAATGATCTGTGACTTGGTCGATTCGACCGCCCTGACGGCACGCCTTGACCCGGAAGATATGGGCGCCGTCATCGATGCCTATCACGCTGCTTGTGCTCGTATCACGCGCTCCTATGACGGCTTTCTCGCCGACTTTCGCGGAGACGGCATTCTTGCGTATTTCGGCTATCCCATTGCGCACGAGGACGATCCCGAACGAACTGTAAGAGCTGCGCTCGATATCATTGCTGCTGTCGCACGGCTTGAAACCCGCGCTGGAGAACCGCTCGCGGTGCGTATCGGTATCGCTACCGGCATGGTGGTAGTCGGTGACCTGGGCGGCGAAGGCAAACTTCGGGAGCACTCCGTGGTTGGGGGCGCTCCCAATATCGCGGCTCGCGTGCAAGCCTTGG
Source organism: Bradyrhizobium sp. 2TAF36 (assembly GCF_052114925.1). Taxonomy (NCBI): domain Bacteria; kingdom Pseudomonadati; phylum Pseudomonadota; class Alphaproteobacteria; order Hyphomicrobiales; family Nitrobacteraceae; genus Bradyrhizobium; species Bradyrhizobium sp. 2TAF36. The sequence goes on from NZ_JBFRFR010000047.1 coordinate 18,680, forward strand.
TCGAGCCGAACACCGTGGTCGTCGCAGACTCCACCCGTCGTCTCCTTGGCGATATCTTTAGTCTTCGCGACCTTGGCGCCCACCACCTCAAAGGCATTAGCGAGCCGGTGAGCGCGTGGGCCGTCCAGGGCGTCTCGGCTTCCGAGAGCCGCTTTGAGGCGGTGCGTCCGACAGAACTCGCCCCTGTCATCGGCCGCGATTCCGAGTTGGAGTTCTTGTTGGAACGTCAACGTTTGGCTCGCACGGGCGAAGGCCAGATCGTTCTCATCTCAGGCGAGCCGGGTATCGGGAAATCGCGCTTAGCAGCGGCTCTGGCTGAACGTGCAGCTAAGCATCAACCACACGTGCATTTCCGTTATCAGTGCTCGCCTTACCACGCCAACAGCGCACTTCATCCCGTGGTCGAGCAGTTGGAAAGGAGTGCCGGATTTAAGGCGGACGATCCCGTCGAGACGCGGCTTGACAAGCTGGAGGCACTCCTCTCGTTGAGCGCACCGCAAGTTCAGACGGTAGTACCACTTTTTGCTGAGCTGCTATCGATCCCATTCGCGAGCCGTTATCCAAAACCGCAGCTAAGCCCCGCCCAGCAGCGTCGCCGCACACTTGCCGCGCTGCTCGATCAATTCGAGAGCCGTTCTCGCAAACAGCCCATCCTGTTGCTCATCGAAGATGTTCAGTGGGCCGACGACACCACCCTCGAATTGCTCGACCTCATCGTAGAGCGAGCCCGACAGTTGTCTATCCTTGCGCTGGTTACCTTTCGACCAGAGTTCGAGCCTCCCTGGACCGGTCTTGCGAATGTCGGAAGCCTGGTCCTCGGACGGCTCAACCCAGATGATGTCAAAGGTGTTGCCACGCAGGTGGCCAATGGCCGAGCGCTTCCGATCGACGTGATGAAGCAGATCGTAACAAAGACTGACGGAAATCCGCTCTTCGTGGAGGAACTCACCAAGGCTGTCCTCGAAGCTGGCATTCTGATCGAATGCCAGGATCGCTATCAGCTCGGGGGACCGTTACCGCCCTTTGCCATCCCGGAAACCCTTCACGACTCCCTGATGGCGCGGCTCGACCGCCTGCATTCGGTGAAGGAGATCGCCCAGATTGGCGCCACCATCGGTCGCGAATTTTCTTATTCCTTGATGCGGGCTGTGGTCGCTCGAGAGGAAACACGGTTGCAGCATTCCCTCTCCGAACTCGAGGAGGCCGGGCTTATTTTCCGCGAAGGTGACCTGCCGGATGCCATTTATAGCTTCAAACACGCATTGGTGAGGGATGCGGCTTATCAGAGCCTGCTGAAGACACGGCGGCGGCAACTCCATGCGCAAATAGCGCGCGTGCTAGAGGAAGGCTTCCAGGATGCCGTCGTGAACGACCCTGAAATCCTTGCGCACCATTTCACCGAAGCCGGCATGCTTGAGAAGGCTACGGACTATTGGCTCAAGGCCGGAAAGCGCGCGCTCGGGCGCTCCTCCAATGCCGAGGCTGTAAAACATCTCACGAGAGGAATGGAGCTGACCCAGCAACTGCTCAGCTCGCCGCAACGCGATCGCAAAGAACTGGATTTCTATCTGGCCCTTGGTCCTGCAGTCGCCGCAACTGAGGGCGATGCCGCGGCTGAAACGTCGCGGGTCTTCTCACGGGCTCGCACGCTGCTAGGCGAAAGTGTCAGYCTAGAAGAACGGATGACGATCCTGTGGGGCAGCTACCTAGCCCACAGTGTGCGCGCGGAGTATAGCTCAGCGCTGGAGGATGCCCGGTACGGCCTCGCGTTGGCCGCAGAGCATGATCATCCCGGCGTGGCCGTCCTAGCCACGCGCTTTATTGGACAATCATTGCATCTCACGGGTGCCTTCGCCGACGCACGCGAACACCTCGATCGCGCCCTCGCACTGTGCTCAACCAATCCAGCCACGATATCGACCTATCGCCGCTTCGGAGTCGATGACGCGGTGAACAGCCTAGCGTGGCTCTCGACGACGCTATTGGTCCTTGGCTATCCTAAACAGTCTACAACAATCGTCGAGCGTACTGAAACTCTTGCTCGAACGAGGGAACAAAGCTTTACGACGGCCCTGGCCCTGGGGAACATAGTCGTTCTGGGCACAATCGGCGGCGACGCAAAGCGCGCTTTGGCTCACGCCGACGAAGCGATATCGCTCAGCATCGAGCATGAATTTGCGGCAATTGAACGAAGAGCACGTTTTTTCCGCGGAGCGCTATTAGCCCAAGGAGGGGATCTTCAAGTCGGGATCGAACTGATGCGCGGCGCTTTGACGGCAACTTACCAAAACTCTGAACGGTGCCGCCGCACTCTCTATTTGGGCCATCTCGCCTTCGCTCATGCCCAGCTCGGAGAGCTTGAAGTTGGACTGCGCCTGCTGGACGAAGGCGTCCAGCTGGCCGAAACAACAGGGGAGAGATTCTTTGAGGCCGAGTTGTATCGTCTTCGGGGCAACATCAACCTAAAACTCGGCAGGCGTGACCAGGCAGAGGCCGCACTGCAGCGAGCCGTGGCGATTGCGCGGCAACAACAAGCTCGCTGGTGGGAGTTGCGTGCCTCGATCTGTCTCGCGCGGCATTGGAGTAACGAAGGCAGATATTTCGAGGCTTGGTCCCTCTTAGAGCCTATATACACTTGGTTCACCGAAGGTCGGGATACACCCGATCTGACAGACGCGAGAAATCTCGTGGACGAACTACGCTCAGTTTCAGGAATGAAAGATGAGCCAAAGCGTGGCAGCTGTTGACCAACACCGCTCAACATCATGCCTGACGTAAATTGATCAGCGTCCGATCAACGCCTGCCCTTCGCCCGCTTTCCGGACTTGCCACCTGTTCGTTCAAGTTTGCTAAGGGCGCTCTCGACATCCTTGATTGCCTTCTTGAGCTGCTTCTCGCGCTTTCCAAGAATGCTCTTGAGTTGTCTTCGCTGCTCGGCGGTCAATGTCGTAAAATCGATCACCTTCGTAAACGCGATGAAGGCCATTGCTTACCTCCCGATGGTGGTGGTCGTTAGGCCGTGATCAATATGTGCAAGGCAGTGAAACAAATATTCTCCAATATCATCGACCTATAGTCAAACGGCATTTCTTCCAGAAATACTCGATCGGCCTTCCGACCTACGGGCCCTCGTGGTGAGCGCGAGATAAAGCGGTATCAACTGACATCGCGCTACCACGCCGTCGTTATTTCACTTCCGCTTTTTGTTCTTGAGCCGCGCCGGTCGCGAGGTGCGCTTCGTGCGACCGAGTCGGGAAGACCTTACAGTCGGAGATTTCTCATGGGGCCTTGATCGCTGCAACAAGGCGCGGAGCGTGGCAAACTGGCGTTGATCCAGCTGATTGGCGAAGCTCTCGAAATCAGTGGCGTCACTGCCAAGCTGGCTCAACCAGACAAATGCACTGTCCAAGGTGCGCAACTCAGGCGTCTGGTATGAAAGCAGATCTCGGTAATAAGTTGCCGACTCCTCGCAAAACAGATCACGCGCGATGCCATTTACGAGCCGCCGCACTCCATATTTTATCCCCGTGATGGCCGCTCCTGATATTCCATGGCTCAGCATCGCTCCGAATGTAAAGTTGTGTAGCCCTCGCAGAAACGGAGCAGTGCCGCGGTGCCGCTCCGTGAATTCAAAGGCTTGGCCCAAATAGGGATAGCGCGCGAGGGCCTCGCTTTCCTCGCCCGATGGAGGCGTGAAGCGGTCGCGCCAAAGGGCTATTTGTTCAAAGAATAGGGCGAGCTCGGGACGCGCCGAGAGATCCGCCTCAACGCCGCTCGCAAAAATCATGAAGTCGAATTCGAATCTACGATTGCTGCTTCGAACACTTGCAATACCGCAAGCTTCGTCGATGAAACTCCATCCGCAGTCGGGGTGCCAGGCGAAATTCTCAAACTCGCGGCATCGCCAAAAAGCGTCCTGTGTAGGCGGGACCGGAAGCTCCTCAAGAATGTGACGCATGAATCGCCAGCGGTCCAGGTCCGTCAGATCGCCGAAGTGGCCCAACATACCGGCAAAATTCATCCAAGTGAGTGGGTTGACCCGCGGCATCTCCGAACGGCGGAAGCAAAGGTCTACTCGCGCGGCGCCCGCCTCAAGTGCGAGAGCTGCGTTGTCAAAGGCGGATGCCCCGGCACCAAGGATACCAATGCGTTTTCCTGCAAGCTTGCGAAAATCGATATCATCGGCCGAATGTGCGTAAAGATCTGCCGACAAATGGGCGACCAGAGACTTAGGAGCGCCCCACCTGCCACTTCCCTCAAAGCCTGTCGCAAGAATGATCTTTCTTGCATACACCCGCTCAATTCCTTCGGAACGACGGAGATGGGCAAGGAAGATGCCATCCGCCGGCTCAATCAACATTAGTTCGACCTCGTTCTCAACCGGGAGGTCCAGGACGTCTCGGTACCAATCCAGATACGAGCGCCACACCTCCCGAGGGACGGTATCTATGCGACCCCATGCTCGCCGCCCAAATTTTTCCTCGTACCACGCCCGCACCGTTAGACTCGGGACACCGAAATCAATCCCAGTCACCTCCTTCGGAGTCCGCAACCGTTCCATCCGAGCGAAACTGCGCCAAGGTCCTTCGAAACCGCGCTGGCAACGATCGATGATCCTGAAGTTTGCTATGCGCTCAAGCCTCAAGCCGAACGCGATACCCAGTCCGCTCTGTCCAGCGCCGACAACCAGCACGTCCAAAACCGGCACTCCGTCCATAAATCGCGGGACGGTCCACTCCCGAGCCGGATAGTCCAAATAAGTAAGCTCGCGTCGAACGCGCTTCGTGAGTTGGGAGACGCTCATGGGACATTCCTGCCGCTGCGCTCTTGTTAGAAATGACTTTTGCCATTCGGCTTACTGTCCCATTACCACAGGTCTGATTGCAGAAAAATCGACCGCCCGACCGCCATTGGGTTTCGCACAGAGCGATTTTGGCCCGCAAGACAGCGGGCTATTGTTCTAGCGCTCACTCAAATTCTGATCCGCTCGACGATCGAGCCATCAGTTGCCTCCGATCGCGAGACACGCAACATCGACAATCAACGCGCCTATCGGTGACGATCTGAGCGTCAATCGACTGAAAGACTCAGGCTAGCTCGCCCATCAGGTAGCCTCATAGCGGCACGCTTAGCCGCGTTCCTGACGAAGTCCCCTGCCCGCCCAATCGGCGTAGTGCCGAATTTGCGAGGGTCCATTCGTAGCTCGTCACCGTAGCATTGTACGCGAGCTCCGCGCGGATCGTCAGAATTTGCAATGAGTTCAACTTCTTGGCTAGCGTTGTTTGGAGGAGCGGTGACAGATCACTGACCGCGGCTTTTGACCGTAGGTTCAGAGGACGGTTTTTCCTGAGGAATGGCTGGAAGGCTCAAACCGCTCGAGGTAGAGCGCCAAACGCCGATGGAGACGGACTCTACCTGATCATCACCGGACCAACCTCGGAGTCGCATTGGCCGATTGTGCGGTCGGCGTGCTTCCACCTATTGAATAGCGCGCGAAGCGCTGTCCAATATGGACCGCGCGACCTCGGAAACGCCGGTGAGGATGATCTGCACGCCGATGCAGAGCAGCAGGAAAGCTGACAATTTCGTCACCACGCTGGTGCCCTCCTCGCCGAACAGACGCGCCATTGCGCTCGATTTCCGGTAGGCGTGATAGATCGCGGCAGTCACGGCGAACGCCACCAGAAGCGAAACGATCGATGACTGGAACATCGCATCGAGGCTGCTGGTCCGGCTGATTCCGATCGCGATAGCTGTCGCGATCGTTCCCGGCCCGGTCGTCAGCGGAATTGTGAGGGGAAAGAAGGCCATGCGCTTCATGGTCGCATGATCTGGGGACGAGACCTGGTGAGGTCCGGCCGGGCCCGACGGCGCGTGGAGCATGGACCAGCCCGTCGCTGCGACCACGAGGCCACCGGCAATCCGAAGCGCCGGGATGGTCACGCCGAAGAAGTTGAGGATCTGGCTGCCCAGAAACAGCGACACCAGCAGGACCACGAAGGCATAACCGGCAACCCGTAGCGCAAGGCTCGCGCGCTCGTCTTCAGAAAGACCTCTCGTCTTGTCGAGGAAGATGAAGGCCAGTCCGTAGGGATTGATGATCGCGAACAGCGCGCCGAAGCCGAACAGGAAATCGGCAACGAGCCCCGATGTGGCGATATCACGCATGCTGCGCCCGCTCCGCTCTTCGGCTTACGGGCATGTGAAGCCGGGCGCTTTGAAATCGGCCAGATTGTCGAGCGTCTTGCGCAGAACCTCGAACAGCACGGCCACCGACCAGCTGTTGGCGACACGGGCCAGCATGCCGACGAAAAACCGGGGCATCATCCGATGATACCGGATCTCACTTGTCCTTGCCGGGTGATCGCTCAAGACGCGATCTCTGCGCGCGCATGCGCTTGATCTCCTCCCTGAGCGCCTCGGCTTTTTCGTCTCGTTGCTCGCTCGCCGTTTCCAAGGGTTCGTCGCGAAGCAACTTCTGGAGTGCCTTTTCGACAGAAAGCTTGTTGGTCTCGGCCATACCAGACCTTTCTGACGCTACCGCGTCTGTCAGTACCGTGGTTGCAGTCTCAGCTCTTCGGACTGAACATGCCGCCGGCCGCCTTCATCGCCGCCTCACCCATGGTCTTGGTCTGGTCGGTCAGGGCCCGCATCTGCTCCTGGAAGAAATCGGCTTGAAGCTTGAGCGCGTCCTGGACATCCTTGGCATGGATCAGCTTGTCGCTGAGGTCCAGGGTCGCTGTGACATTGCGCTGCATGAAACTGCAAAACTCCTTCGCCTGGTTCGCGATCGGCAGAGGCGACGAACTGATCCCCTTCTCCAGCATCTCGAAATAGTCCGCGTTGGCCTTGCGCAGGCGGCCAAGCGCCTCGGTCAGCGCCGCACGGACGTTATCTGCCGATAGATTGATCTCTGCCATGACGTCTCTCCCTTCAGGTGTTAGCAGTTACGCGGTAAGTCCACCGAACCAGGCGCCGAAATAGCCGGCGTAGAGCGCGGGTACTTCGAGATTCATCGAGTGCCCGACGCGAGGCACGATCACGAGACGGCAATCCGGCATCGCATCGGCCATGACGTGAAGATCGGCTGGCAGAATCCAGCCGTCCCATTCGCCCCATAGCACCAGATGCGGATGCTTCAGCTCCGGCATGCGGCGCTCGAGCTCTCTGCTCTCTCTTTCCTTCGTGAGGTTGACCGGCGTCCCGATCCAGATGCCCTCGGAGACGCCAAAGGTCTGCTCGATGATGCGGTCGAATAACGCCTGGATGTCCTTCAATCCCTCCCGAAATCGAGGCACGGCGTTCGGCGCCATGCTCTCGGGCACGAACAGCGAGGACGCCGCCGTCGCCATGATCGTCCGTGTCAGGTCCTTGCTCGCCATCATCGCCCGAAACAGGCCGATTTGATCGGCATTGAAAGCCATGCCGAGCGGCGTCACCGGATCGAGTGCGAACACGCGCCCGAAACGCTGCGGCTGCATCAAGAGCATGCGGGCAGCGATGATGCCGCCGGTCGAATGCGTCGCGAGATGGCAATAACCGATGTCGAGCATATCGAGTGCCGCCAGCATGTCCTCGGCATGCTGCTGCATGGAGTAGTTCGAATAATCGGCGGCAGGCTTCGGCCGGTCGCTGTCCCCGCAGCCGCGCCAGTCGATGGCGATGACGCGCAGGCCCGTTGGAAACAAGGGCGCAGCCAGCTCGATCCAGTCCTTGCTGGCGAGATTGCCATGGATGAAGACGACGGTCACTTCGCCTCGGCCCCACTCCCGCCAGCCAAGCTCGATTTCACCCGCCTGCACCCGTGGCATAGACCGATCCTATTTGTTGAGACCGGCGGTTGGTGCCGCACCGGGAGGTGTCGGCGCCACTGGCAGGGCGGATACCACGGAACCCTTGATCATGCGATCTGTGCCGAGGGGCGATGAGGTGTCGACCGTTCCTTTCGTGACGAAGTCCACGACGTCGGCGGAATATTCCACCGGATTGTCGGTATGGATGAAGTGCCCGGTCTCCGGATAGATTTTCAGAATCGGCCGGTTGCCCGCATTGGTCATGCGCGTCATGAACGGCGTGATGACGTCGCGTCCGAGATCGGTCAGCCCGTTGAAAGCCGGCGTCGGGATGAACGGCTCCTTGTCACCGAAAGCGAGGAAGATCGGCGCCTTGATCTGGGTAACCCGCTCGTAAAGGTTCTTCGGATCATCCTGCTGGAGCTCGGCCCCGATCGTGTAGATGTCGAAGATGAAGACGTTGCACCACTGTTCGAGCTCCTTGGGATTGCCCTTTGTAAGCCCGACGCGCTGCTCGGTATGGAAGCGCGCATATTCGCTGTCGCTGAAGAAGTAGCCGCTCTTGGCCGCCGACACCACGCCGGTGTCGGGGTCGCGCTTCTTGAAATAGAAGAAGTCGCGAATGCCCTGCTCGTCGCGAGCCTTCTCCGCCGCCAGGATGCCGGTCTGGTCCCAGATCTGCTTCCACTTGTCGAAGTCGCGACCGAGTCCCGGTTGGAACAGAGGTGCCTTCTTGTCTTTCGCGATCGTAATGTCGCGCGGGTATTCCTCGAGCCCGGATGGTGCTTCGAGCGCGAGGCCCTGCACCGCATCCGGCCAGGTCAGGGCGTACCCCGTGACGAACTGACCGCCCAGCGAGTGGCCGAGATAATAGGCTTTCTTGACGCCAAGCTGGTTTACGACGAGATCGTAGATGACCTCGCGCATATCCTGCATGATGCGCGCCGGGCTCTTATCGAGATTACCGGGCCCGGACATGCCGTAGTTCGGCAAGTCCGGCACGATCACACGCAAGCCACTCCGCAGCGCATATTGCATGATGTTGCCATAGTGCCCGCCGAATGCGCCCTTGCCGTGGATGATGACGAGGACCTTGGGATCCTTGTCGGTGCCGGCATACTCATCCATGTAACCGATCTGCCAGGTGTTGCCGATCTTGTCCTTGGCGTTGGCGTATTTGACCGGATAGGGATAGGTCACGAAGTCCTTCCAAAAGGACTTGCTCGGATCGATGTTTTCGGCGACGCCCGGCACACGATAATTCTTGTCGACGAACATCCTCGCACGATCGAGAGCCGCGACGTCGTCCATGAAGGCGACGAACTTCGGATCGTTCTTGCGCTGGTTGATGATTGGGAACACGCCGTAATGTGCGACCGGGCTCTCCTGCGCGATCAGGTCCGCGCCCGGCACGCGATCTACGGCCTTCTGCGCCAGCTTGAAGTTCAGCCAGAGGTCGTTGGTGATGTGCATCACCAGTGTGCGCGACTGGATGCGGCCGAGATATGGATTGATGTTGTGGGTCTCACCGACCCGGTTGCGCCAGACGAGATCGACGGCGTCATAGAGCTTGGCACGGTTGGTGACACTCAGACCGGCCTTCTCGTTCGGCGGATCCCAGTAGAATATCTCGGGCTGGACCGCGGCCCAGTTCTGGGTCGTGCGGAAGCCGAAGTCGTAGCCCGTCATGCCCAGAATCGACCAACCGAACGCCACACCCGGCATAGGGTGCTTCTCCTTGGGCAGATTGTAGTAGTCGCCCTTGGTCGCCTGCCAGACCGGATCGCCCTCGATCGCGGCCGTCATCATCTGGAAGGTCCAGTTGCCGACGGGGTCTTCACCGTCCGACTGCGTGGTGCCGCCGATCGGCATCAGCGCGCCGATATATTCGGGATGCATGACCCCCCACACATAGGTCTGGGTGCCGCCCATGGAGACGCCCGTGACAAGCGCGACGCGCGCGACCTTCAACTCGTCGCGCAGCAGGCGGTAGTTCGCCTGCACCATGTCGTAGTAGCTGTACTGCGGAAACTTGATGCCGAGGCCGTCGGACGGTTTGCTGGCGCCCCACGTCCCGAGCGGGTCGACCATGATGACGTAGTAGCGGTCGGTGTCGATCGGCCGTCCGGGGCCGATGATCGGGACGCCGCCCGACAGGGCCGCGCCCTTGACCCACTGTTCGTACATATCGGTGGAATCGCCGGAATAATAGGAATTGATCACGACCGCGTTGGTGATCTCACCGGCGGCATTGCGCCGCGCGTTGCCGATCGCGATGTATCCGGTACGCAGCTTGCCTGCCCCGAGCGATTCCAGCGTCACGCCGCCCTCGCCGCCATTCTCCCATTTGGAGGGATTGGCCAGGTCGTACTTGCCGCCAAGCCGGAAGTTCGCGATCTCATAGGTCTTTTTGAGCCCGTCATGCTGCATCTGCGACGAGCGCCGCGTGAACGGCTGGGCGACCGCGAGCGCGGTGCCGAGCAGCAACAGGATCAGGCTGACGAAGCAACGCTTGAGTGCGCTTCTCCCGTTCATGACGAACTCCCTACTGGCGGTATTTTGCGCGAACGCTAGGCTGGACCTCCTCCTGAGGTTTGATTTAGCTCAATGGAATCCTTGAGCCTGCGTTGAGGATCGTGGTCATCGTCACGCTGGCCGGTCTCCGCAATGCCCTTCCTCACTCATGGCTCATATCGTATCCGCTATGAGCTCGACGGACCGGCGAACACGCCTGCCTATGTGCTCGTCAACGGTCTCACGCAGTATTCCGAGCTTTGGGGCACGTATCGCGACACGCTGATCGCACGGCGGTTCCGGGTCGCTACCTTCGACCTGCTCGGCCAGGGCGTCTCCGACAAGCCCGCGCTGTTCATCGATCAGGACGACCACATCGCCGTGCTGCATCGCCTGATCGGCGAACTTGGAGACAGTCCGGTCTTCCTCAGTGGCATCAGTTTCGGTGGCTTGATCGCGCTGCGCTATGCCATCGAGCATGGCGCGCGGCTGTCGGGCCTTGTACCGATGAGCTGCTTTGCCGAGCTTTCACCACAACTGCTTCTGATCGGCAACGCCTTGCGCACCGGCCTCATCCTGGGCGGAACCGGCTACCTCCAGGATCTGCTGCTGCCGATGAACCYGTCCGACCAGTGGCTGAAGCCGCTGCTGGACAAGCTCGACAACGTGAAGCGGCGGGGCTGGCTGGTCAACGACGTCTACGCCCTTCAGAACCTGATGGAGTCTTTCCTCGACTTCAAGCCGCTGACGCCGCAGCTCTCCTCAATATCCGTCCCGACCATGATCCTGAACGGCGAGTTCGACTTCCTCACGCCGCGGGCGCTGCACGAGACGTTGCGTGTGGAGATTCCCGACAGTGCGCTCGTCATCATCCCGAGGGCCTATCACGCCTTCACGCTCGAAAAGGCTGCACTAACTGCCGACCTGTTGGCGCGCTTCGCCGAGGACGTGTTGGCTGGCCGCTGGCAGGGCAACAAGCAGGTCTTGATCGCGCCGGAAGATGCCGGCGGAGACTTTTCGCCGTTTCCCGCCGGCTATGACCATCTGCGCGCGATCCCGGTGCAGAGGCCAGCAACATGAGCGCGTTCTTCGGACCGCTGCAAGCCGACGGGCGCGTGCCGCCGCACCAGCAGACGCGGGTCGCCGCGTTCCTGGTTTCTGCGCATGGTGCGCTGGCACGGCAATTCGCGGTCGCCCTGCCCGCGAGATTCGATGCCGCCTGGCAGACCGAATTGCACGCGCAGTTCTATCGCGAGAGCGAGATCGTCTCGCTTCTCATGCGCGCGACCGCCTGGGTCCCGGACCTCGCGCTGGGCCCCATGGCGGCATCCTGGGAGATGGCCTGGCTCCCCGCCCCCATCGAAGGCATCGCCGACCACACCCGCGCGCAGACCATTCACCTCGCGACGCTCGCACATGCGGTCCATGCCGGGATCCGGCCGGCGGCCCTGCTGCCGACGGAAGCGAACGCGAACGATCCCTTCGTGATGGCGCTGCGCCGCATCGAGTTCGAAAGCGGCCGGCTGTTGCAGGCGCAGATTCTGTTCCTGAAGGGCCCGGACCTCCTACCTTTCCGGGATGCCGTCAGCGCGACGCTCGAACGGCGGCACGCCGAGGTGCGCAGGCTCTGGCACGAGACCCTTGCAGGCGTCGGCGTTGGCCTGCGCGAATGACCCGGCAACCTTGACGCAGATCAAAGCCGAGAGTCTGCCCGCCCCCAACATCGATCCAGTATTCACTTGCGCCTGCCGACCGGAGTTCCGCCCATGAAGGCCGTTTCCGTCGAAGAAGCCGTTGCGATGATCCCGGCCGGTGCGAGCGTCATGGTCGGCGGCTTTATGGGCGTCGGAACCCCGGAGCGCCTGCTTGACGAACTCGTGCGGCAGAACAAGACCGGCCTGTCTCTGATCTGCAATGACGCCGCTACTCCCGGCAAAGGCGTCGGCAAGCTGTTCGACGCTGCGCTGGTCTCAAGGCTGACGGCAACGCATATCGGCCTCAATCCGAAGGCGCAGCAGCAGATGCTCGCGAACCAGATCGCCGTCGATCTCGTGCCGCAAGGCACCTTCGTCGAACGCATCCGCGCCGGCGGATGTGGCCTCGGCGGCGTGCTGACGCCGACGGGCGTCGGAACGCTGGTTGCCGAAGGCAAGCGTCAGATCGAGGTGGATGGCAAGCCGTTCCTGCTGGAGACGGCATTGCGGGCGCAGTACGCGCTGGTTCACGCGTTTCTCGCCGACTATCTCGGCAATCTCGCTTACGCTCTGACCTCCCGCAACTTCAACCCGATCATGGCGATGGCTGCCGACACGGTCATCGTCACTGCAGAGAATATCGTGCCCGTCGGTGTCATCGCGCCCGATCACGTCGTGACCCCGGCGCCGCTCGTCGATTACCTCATTACCAACGGGTGAGATCATGGACCCGCAGATCATCATCGCCCGACGCGTCGCCAGGGAGTTGAAGAGCGGAAACCTCGTCAATCTCGGCATCGGCATTCCGACCCTGGTTGCGAACTACGTTCCGGCCGATTTGAAAGTCTTCTTTCAGTCGGAGAACGGACTGATCGGCACCGGGCCGATTCCCGAACAAGGCATGGCGCATCCGACACTGACAGACGCCGGCGGCCGCCCCATTAGCGCGCTCCCGGGTGCGGCGACCTTCGACAGTGCGATGTCGTTCGGACTGATCCGCGGCGGCCATGTCGACGTCACCGTGCTCGGCGGCCTCCAGGTCGATGCGCATGGGCTTCTCGCCAACTGGATGATCCCAGGCAAGATGGTGCCGGGTATGGGCGGGGCGATGGACCTCGTCAGCGGCGCCAAGCGGGTCATCGTCGCCATGCAACATGCAGCGAAGGGCAAGTCGAAGATTGTCAAGACATGCAACTTGCCTCTGACCTCGGCGCGCCCGGTCCATTTGGTCGTGACCGACATGGCGGTCATCGGTTTTGCGGACGGCAAGGCGACGCTGCTCGAGACCGCCCCAGGTGTCAGCGTTGGCGAGGTTATGGCGGTGACAGAGGCCGAATTGGTCGTTCCTGACAACATCCCTGAAATGACGATCTGACGAGGTCACGACCATGCGGATATTCAGCGACTTCAACGAGATCAAATCCGCGGTCGGCACCGAGATCGGCGCGAGCGACTGGATCGAAGYGACCCAGGATCGGATCAATAAATTCGCCGAAGCAACCTGTGACCAGCAATGGATCCATGTCGACCAGGACCGCGCCAGGAAGGAAGCGCCCGGCGGCACCACCATCGCTCACGGCCTGCTGTCGCTCTCGCTTGCTCCACTGTTCATTCGATCCGTGATGGGCTTGAAAGGGCTGCGCAATACGCTGAATTATGGCGCGGATCGCATCCGGTATCTGGCGCCGGTGCCGGCCGGCTCAAAGCTCCGCGGCCGGGTCACCGTCGCTGAAACCGAGGACGTGCCGCCGGACGGCTTGCGCGTCAACTATCATCTCGTGATCGAGATCGAGGGCGGCAAGAAGCCCGCTTGTGTCGCCGAGCTGATCGCCCTGCACTATCGCTGAGGGCGCTCAGTCGATGATGTGATACCCGCCATCGATATAGAGAACGCCCCCGGTGATCAGCTTGGCGCCGTCAAGCGCCAGGAACGCGGTGGCATTGCCGACGTCGTCGATGCTGACCAGGCTGCGCGCCGGCGCTTTGGACTGCGCCTTGTCCATAAGCTCGTCGAACTCCGGGATACCTGACGCTGCACGCGTGGCGAGCGGGCCGGGTGAGATCGCGTGTACGCGGATCCCCTTTGGGCCAAGTTCGGCGGCCGCGTAGCGGACGGCCGCTTCAAGCGCCGCTTTCGCCACGCCCATGATGTTGTAGTTCTCCACCACCATCTGGCTGCCGTAATAGGTCATGGTGAACATCGTGCCGCCGTTCTTCATCAGCGGCTCGGCGAGATGCGCCATGCGCAGGAATGACCAGCAAGAGACGTCCATCGTCTTAAGGAAGCCATCGCGGCCGACGTCCACCACGCGGCCATGGAGTGCTTCCTTCGGCGAGAAGGCGATTGAATGCAGCAGGAAATCGAGCTGTCCCCATTCCTTCGTAATCCGCTCGAACACCGCCTCGGTCTGCCCCTCCGTCATCACGTCCAGCGGCATGAAGATCGGCGCTTCCAGCGCCTGCGCCAGCGGTTCGACGTGCTTCTTGGCGCGATCGTTGAGGTAAGTGACGGCCAGATCGGCCCCAAGCGCACGAAATGCCCTCGCGCACCCCCAGGCAATGGACTGGTCGTTCGCGATGCCGACGACGAGGCCCTTCTTGCCCTTCAGGGCAACCTTTGTATCCGGGAACACGGGGATCATGACACCCTCTCTTGCCTTGGATTGGTCGATTGTCCGTTCATCAACAGCGACAGCGTATGCTGTGCGATCATCAGCTCTTCGTCGGTCGGCACGACGTAGACGGGGATGCGGCTGTCGGAACGCGAGATCAATCTGGAATTGCGGGAGTTCTCGACGGGATCGAGCGTGCCGCCGAGCCATCCGAGCTGCTCGACCACGCGCGCGCGAATGTTCGCCGAATTCTCGCCGATCCCGGCCGTGAAGACGAAGGCGTCGAGGCCCTGCAAGGCGGCCGCGAGCATGCCGGCACTGAGACCGATCCGATAGACGAAATAGTCGACCGCGAGCTTCGCCTTGGGGTCGGCGCTCGCCTCCAGCTCGCGCATGTCATTGCTGACACCGGAGAGCCCCTTCAATCCGCAGTCGCGATAAAGGAAGTTCTGCACGTTTGAGGCAGACATCCCTTTCTCGGAGATGAGGTAGATCACCACCCCGGGATCAATCTGGCCTGGACGCGTTCCCATCGGGAGGCCATCGAGCGCCGTGAAACCCATGGTGCTCTCGACGCTACGCCCGTCCTTGAGCGCGCACATCGACGCGCCGCTGCCGAGATGGGCAACGATCACGCGCCGCTTCGCGATATCGGGCGCCACGCCCGGCAGCGTCCGGGCGATATATTCGTAGGACAGCCCATGAAAGCCATAGCGCCTGACACCCTCGGCATGAAGTTGATGCGGAATAGCATAATGGTCGGCGACGGCATCATGCGTGCGGTGAAATGCGGTGTCGAAGCAGGCAACCTGTGGCAGCGTCGGGAAATTCGCCAGCAGCGAACGGATCGGCGCCAGATTGTGGGGCTGGTGCAGCGGCGCCAGGGTCACAAATCGTTCGAGACGGGACACGACGCCGTGGTCGATCAGTACCGGCCGCGAATAGTCCGGCCCACCATGCACGACCCGGTGACCGACCGCCATCGGCGTGACGCGAAGTTCGTCCCGCAGCCAGTCGCCGGCAACGGCCATCGCCGCCGGAACATCAGGCACGGCCTCGATCGGATAGGCCCGATCGGCCATCGGATCGCCGCTCGGGCCACTTGCCCGCAGACGCGGTCGGCTGCCGATACCGTCAATCTGTCCCTTGATCTGACGACGAAGCGCACCGTCGCCTTCGATCGCATAGACCTGAAACTTCACACTGGACGAGCCGGCATTGACGACGAGGATCGTATCCATGGCGATCACGCGGCAACCGTCGGCGCCTTCCGGCGCCGGGCATGAGCATAGAGCGCGGCGACGGCACAAGACGCCATCCGCGCACGTGGCGAATCCGCGCGCGAGGTCAGCACGACGGGCACGCGCGCACCGAGCACGATGCCGGCGCCATCGGCCTTGGCGAAATAGGCGAGATTCTTGGCGAGCATGTTGCCGGACTCGAGGTCCGGAACCATCAGGATCTGGGCGCGGCCGGCGACCTCGGATGTGATGCCCTTGATCCGCGCCGCTTCCAGATCGATGGCATTGTCGAAAGCCAGCGGGCCGTCGAGGATGCCGCCGGTGATCTGGCCGCGATCGGCCATCTTGCATAGGGCAGCGGCTTCGATGGTCGAGGGGATTTTCGAGGTCACGGTTTCGACAGCAGACAGAATCGCCACCCGCGGCGTCTTGCCGAACCCTGCCTGGTTGTAGAGGTCGATCGCGTTCTGAATGATGTCGCGTTTGGCGTCGAGATCGGGGAAAATGTTGATCGCCGCATCCGTCACGAAGATGGTCTCTGCATAGGCAGGCACATCCATCACGAAGACATGGCTGATACGCCGGTTGGTGCGCAAGCCACCGGTCTTGGCCGTGACGGCGCGCATCAATTCGTCGGTGTGCAGGCTGCCCTTCATCAACAGCTCGCCTTTGGCGGCATGGATGAGCTCGACGCCCTTGGTCGCGGATTCGTCGCTGTGCGCGGCATCAACGATCTCGAAACCGGACACATCGAGATCGCACCGGGCGGCAGTATCCTTGATCTTCCGCTCGGGCCCGACGAGCACAGGCCGGATAATTCCGGCGCTTGCGCTATCGATGGCGCCGCGCAGCGAGGTCTCGTCGCAAGGATGCACCACGATGGTCGGCGTTGGTGGCGCACCCTTCGCCGCCGCAATTAAGCGATCGTACTTGCTACCGGGCTGGATTTGCGTCGTGTCGGCCGACATGATGTCACTCCCGATCCTGCCAATCCGCGTTACGACGCCCGTGCCTTGGGATCGAAAGGGGCGACGTTCGATGTCAACTCCGCCTCTCCGTCCAGACCGAAGAGCGCGGCGACGCGCTTCAGGCGATTGGCCCGCTCGCCGGTGATGTCCTCACTCGCGGACAGCACCTCGCGCATCGCCACGAAGGCCGCACGCCGCTGGTTGGTGTCGTCGGGCAACAATTTCGGGATCGCAGCGAGAGCACCTTCGCGATCGAGAAGCAGCATGAAGAACTGCTCACGCACCAGCTTCTTGAATTCCGACAGCGTCATGCGGGCGCCGGCATGGTCACGCCGAACATGCCGCAACGCCTCGATGCTCCGCTCATCCACCATGCCGCGTGCGGAGCCAACATAAAGCAGCGCGCGGAGCGCCGCTTCGCGGAGCCCGCCCTCAGCGATGTGCGATTTCAGCTCGGCGATCCGTGCCGCGAGCATGGCGCGATGCTCCGGCGACATCTCCCGGTGGCGCGAGGGCACGGAATTAGGGTCGACGCCGACCGCGGCCTGGAGCAGCGGCGAGCCGTAGAGGTTGAGGAAGACGGCCTCGCTCAGCGCCTCCTGCGCATCGCGCCAGCTATCCAGCGTGTGCACGATCTGCTTCGACATTTGTTCCTGGAATGCCAGGAATGGATTGTCCTTTGAAGCCGGCTTGCGGTCTGTCTCGACACGATCTGCAGCCGATTTGACCGTGGACATCCAGGGGTTCTGGCTGCTGAACGCCTCGTATTGCAGCCGCAGCGGATGCATGTTGCGGGCCCATTCCGCGAGTTGGGGCGTCACCATGCCCTTCACCCACGGCCGCAAGAATTTTTGATAGGCCGCGAGATTGAGCTCCGAGACACGCTTGGCCGCAGCGAAGCGCCGCTCGTCCTCGGGCGAATTTCCGCCCATCGCGCGGATATCATCCAGCGTGCGGGCCTCGCAGCGCATCACCCACTGGCCTGTCGCAAGATCCGCATTGAGCGTCTCGTTGCCACGGGCCTCGAACGTGGCCTCGTAGAGTCCTGGCGGCAGCACGTCGATCAGGTCGATGTTGCTGGAGAACTCAGCGTGCTCCTTCTTCGCCACACCGCCGGATACGAAGATGCCGAGATGGCCGATGCTCTCGTGAACGGTATAGACGATGGTCTGGCCATAAGCTCTGATCTCGTCGACGTCGGCGTAGCAGTCCAGGATCCAGTCCAACGCCTGCTGCGGCGGGGTGACATTGTCGCCCTTGGAGCAGAACACCACGATCGGCGAGCGAATGTTGCGCAGATCGACCTTCTGGCCATCGGACATATCGATCTTGCCGGCTGCGAGATTGTTGCCGATGAAGAGCTCGTCGACGATGAACTGGATTTCCTCGGCATTGAGATTGACGTGTCCGCCCCACCAGCGCTCGAAATCGAGATAGCGTTCCGCCTCGGTATCGACCTTGGAGTAGACGTTGTACTGCTTGGCCCAGAGCGTATTCGACGGGTTCTGGTTCTCGAAATTCTGTACCAGCCAGGCACCGTCGAACTTGCCGGCGCCGAGATCGCTCGTGAGCGCCGTGAGCCAGCTTCCGCCCAGCAGGCCGCCGGAATAGCGCATGGGGTATTTGCCATGCACGCCTGCCCAGTAAGCCAGCGGCGCACCGGCGATGATCAGCGGCCCGAATAATTCCGGCCGCAGTGATGCCAGGATCATGACGGCCCAGCCGGCCTGACAATTGCCGATCACGCAGGGCTTTCCGTCGGCGTCCGGATGGCGGCTAATGACGGTCTCGATGAAGATGGCTTCCGCGCGCGCAATGCGTTCGATGGTTTGCCCGGGCATAGGCTCCGGAAGGAAGCCGATGAAGTAGCAGGGATGCCCCGCCTTCATGGCGACGCCGATCTCGCTATCGGCCTTGAAGCCGCCGATGCCGGGTCCATGGCCGGCGCGCGGATCGACCACGACGAACGGACGCCGGCTCATGTCGATCTCAACATCCTTCGGCGGAATGATGCGCACCAGCGCGTAGTTGACCGGTTCGTCCAGCTTCCGGCCGTCCGTGATCAATTCAGCAGCATATTGCAGCACATGCGGTGCGGTCTGGGCGACGTGATCGCGGTACTGGTCGCCGCGCTGGCGCATGATGTCCAGGAACAGGACGCTGCGCTGTCCCGCATCAACCATGTATTCCACGGCCGAGGCGACTAGCCCCGACATCGGGCCATCAGGCAGCTTTAAGTCTTTGATCGCCATGTTCGACCTCGTCGTCGCGCGAGGTCATTCAAAAAGCTCGGCGGTCGCTGACGTTGATTTAGGTCAACGGTTGGTGACGGCGTTCGCGTCAATCGGGATCGACCAACCGCCCCGCGGGGGCACGCCGCAATCGGGCCGCGGGAGAGCTTAAGTGCCGGATGCAGCCAATTACAGCCGCCAGGAGAGACTACGCGACGGACGATTGGTCGATATCCGGGCGCTTCGTCCCGAGGATGAGCCCGACATGCTTGCCGCGCTCGAGGAGACCAGCGCTCAATCGCTCCAACGCCGCTTCTTTGTGACGAAGCGTCATTTTTCCGAACGGGAACGCGCTTTCTTCATGGAACCCGATTTCAGAAACCACGTGGCGCTGGTTGCGTGCACGGAAGAGGCGAGCCGCAGCATGATCATCGGCGGTGGTCGCTATGTCATATTCGAGCCTGGACGGGCCGAAGCAGCTTTCGTCGTGATCGATGCCTGGCAGGGACGCGGCGTTGGCGGGCTGCTGACGCACCATCTGATCGCTATCGCCCGCGAGGCCGGTTTGACGGAGTTGACCGCGGAAGTGCTACCGGAGAACGCAGCCATGCGCCGCGTCTTCGACAAGTTTGGCTTCAAGCCCGCAACGATCCGCGAACCCGGTGTAATTCACATGGCATTGAAGCTGTCCTAATACGCGGCCGGCACGAGAGCTCCAGCATCGAGAGAAATGGCGGCGGCGCGTCGCGCCACCGTCCGTTGGTACCAGCACCTCCAAGCGCGCGCCCTCACCCCAGGCCTGAATTTTCCGCCGCGCGCGATCTGTCAGGCGAGCGTCAGCCTGTTCGTCTAGCTTCGCAACATGTCGGCCGCCGACACACGCCGCCCCTCAGCAATCCCGGACACTGGCGACACCGCCCAGGGCGTCGCCGGTTGCGAGGCCCGGTTGGATTCGCGTCCATTTCCGGGCCTCGTTTGCTGCCTCAAAAGAAAACGGCGCCCCCAAAGGAGCGCCGCCCGAAACTCTTCGTCGCTGCGTCGGCTCAGTAGCCGCAGGACGCGCAGCCCATCTGCACCGGCGCGTAATAGGAATACCCCGGCGAAACCATCTCGACGCGCTGGCGCGTGGCGTATTGCGGCGGGACGCGTTCGTACTGGACGCTCGGCGGTGCCACCATCACTGTCTGCGGCACCATCACGGTGCGGTACTGCGCCGGCGTGCGGTGCGCGACGGTAGCGCCGGGAGAAACCATCACGGTCTCGTCGACGGTGCGGTATTGCGGCTGCACGTATTGCTGCTGGTAGCAGGTCTGGCACGGCGGCGGCGCGTAGCAATTGTAGCAGCCGGCAGAGGCCGCGCTCGTCATGGAAATCGCGGCGACGACTGTTGAGAAAGCGATAGCGAGAGTACGAGACATTGTGGTGGTGCCCCAGTTGCCCAAAATGGATTTGCGAAGGTCGCGAGCAGTATACGCTGCAACATCCCGAGTTGCCGAACTTCGTCGAGGCATCCTTAATGCGAACGGCCGGCTTTCGCCGGCCGTTCAGAACTTGTTGACTATGCGCGCGAGGCGCGGACGGTGCAGCGCTTACTTCGTGCGCCGCTTCACCTCGCGCACGGCACCGCGCGCAGCGCTGGTGGTGAGCGCAGCGTAAGCCTGCAGCGCGGTCGAGACGTTGCGCTTGCGGCCCACAGCCTGCCAGGCGGCATCGCCCTTGGCCTCTTCCGCCGCGCGGCGCTTGGCGAGCTCCTCGTCGGAGACTTCCAGCGTGATACTGCGCTTCGGGATGTCGATGGCGATGCGGTCGCCGGTGCGCACCAGACCGATGTTGCCGCCTTCCGCCGCTTCCGGCGACAGATGGCCGATCGACAGGCCGGACGAGCCGCCGGAGAAGCGTCCGTCGGTGACGAGCGCGCAGGCTTTGCCGAGGCCCATCGATTTCAGATAGCTCGTCGGATACAGCATCTCCTGCATGCCGGGGCCGCCGCGCGGGCCTTCGTAGATGATGACCACGATCTCGCCGGCAACGACCTTGCCGCCCAGAATGCCTTCCACAGCGGCGTCCTGGCTTTCGAACACGCGTGCCGGGCCGGAGAACTTCAGGATCGAGGCGTCCACGCCCGCGGTCTTCACGATGCAGCCGTCCTGCGCGAGGTTGCCGTAGAGCACGGCGAGACCGCCATCCTTGCTGAAGGCATGCTCGAGGTTGCGGACCACACCCTTCTCGCGATCGCTATCGAGCTCGTCGTAACGGCGCTCCTGGCTGAAGGYGACCTGCGTCGGGATGCCGCCGGGCGAAGCGCGGAAGAAGGTACGGACCGACTCGCTCTTGGAGCGCTTGATGTCCCAGCGCTCCAGCGCGTCGTTCATGGTCGGCGCGTGCACGGTCGAGACCGAGGTGTCGATTAGGCCGGCGCGATCGAGCTCGCCCAGAATGCCCATGATGCCGCCGGCGCGATGCACGTCCTCGACATGGRCGTCGGCGACCGACGGCGCGACCTTGCAGAGCACGGGCACGCGGCGCGACAGCCGGTCGATGTCCTGCATGGTGAATTCCACCTGCCCTTCATGGGCCGCCGCCAGCAGATGCAGCACGGTGTTGGTCGAGCCGCCCATCGCGATGTCCAGCGTCATCGCGTTCTCGAACGCCTTGAAGTTGGCGACGTTGCGCGGCAGCACGGAGGCATCGTCCTGCTCGTAATAGCGGCGCACGATATCGACGATGGTGTGGCCGGCCTCGACGAACAGGCGCTTGCGGTCTGCATGGGTCGCCACCACCGTGCCGTTGCCGGGCAATGCGAGGCCAAGCGCTTCGGTCAGGCAATTCATCGAATTGGCCGTGAACATGCCCGAGCAGGAGCCGCAGGTCGGACACGCAGAGCGCTCGATCACCTTGACGTCCTCGTCGCTGACCTTGGAGTCGGCGGCCGCCACCATGGCGTCGATGAGGTCGACGGCCTTGGTCTTGCCCTGCAACGTGACCTTGCCGGCCTCCATCGGGCCGCCCGAGACGAACACGGCGGGGATGTTGAGCCGCAGCGCGGCCATCAGCATGCCGGGCGTGATCTTGTCGCAGTTGGAGATGCAGACGAGGCCGTCGGCGCAATGCGCGTTGGCCATGTATTCGACGCTGTCGGCGATCAGCTCGCGCGACGGCAGGCTGTAGAGCATGCCATCATGGCCCATGGCGATGCCGTCATCGACCGCGATGGTGTTGAATTCCTTGGCGACGCCGCCGGCCTGCTCGATCTCGCGGGCGACGAGCTGGCCGAGGTCCTTGAGGTGGACGTGGCCGGGCACGAACTGGGTGAAGGAGTTGACGACCGCGATGATCGGCTTGCCGAAATCGGCATCCTTCATGCCCGTCGCGCGCCAGAGGCCGCGGGCGCCCGCCATGTTGCGGCCGTGGGTGGTGGTGCGGGAGCGATAGGCTGGCATGGCGGTTTCCGTCCTCGGTTGGGTCAGCCGGGCGGAAAAATGGAAGCCGCCTCAGGCCTTTCCGGCCGGATAGCGCACGGGCTGGGCGCGCGCAACGGGAACTTGCCCCGAAACGGCCCGGATCGGCCCCGCGCAGGCCTCCCCTGCTCCCGGCGCGGGTTATTGCAGGGTCGCGCCAGCGCCGGACGGACGCTGCAGCAGCTAGCGCTTCGGCTTTGGCAGCACAATTCTCCCCTGGGAGGCAATGCCGCCCCACTTGGCGGACCACCCGACTTCCGAGGCCGAGAATGGCTCGATGCCTGCATGACCCCCGGCACCCTGCAGTGCAAACAGGGCGCCCTGGGGATCCACACATCGTGCGATCCAGCAGCCATCAGGCAATTCGATCGGACCCTGGAGGATCCGGCCTCCACCAGCATTCACATGCTTCGTCGCAGCGCCGATGTCGTCGACATTGAAGTAATGCAGCCAACATGGCTGCGCTACGCTCGAAAGTTTCGTCAGCATGCCGCCGACCGTTTGCCCCCCGGCCGAAAACAATTGATACCAGTCCGCTGGATCGGTTTGAGCGTCGGCTTTCTGCCAACCAAATAGTTCTTTGTAGAAATCGAAGATCACTGTCCGGTCGGCGGCCAATAGCTCATGCCAGCCTACGCGCCCGGGCTCGTCCAGCCGGCCCGGTTTCCATCGGCCATATGTCGGTTTCTCGATCAGCCCGAACGTCGCTTTCTGCGGATCGGCAGCGACTGCTATTCGACCAATATTGGTGTCGGTCGGCGGCACAAAGATCGTGCCTTCGAGACGCCTGATCTGCGCGGCAGCCCGGTCCAGGTCGTCGACAGCGACGTAACCCATCCATCTCGGCGTTGCCCCTGATCTCCGCCCCTCTTCCGGGATATCCATAAGGCCGCCCAGCGGGATGTCGCCGCTACGAAGCACCGTGTAAGGCAGTTCCGGAGTCGATTCATCCTTCACGCCCCAGCCGACGACCTTGCGATAGAATGCGCCCGCCGCCGCGACGTCCGTGGTCAGCAGTTCGTACCAAGCGAAACGTCCGAGTTGATCCGCCACGCCGATCTCTCCGTTCAAACCTGGATGCGCTTGCGGCACTGCACCAAGCTGCACGCGTAGCGAGAGCGTGGATCGTTGACGCGTTGTGTCAACCGGCCGTGCCGGTTGCCGTTCATGAAGATGAATACATCCCGAACGTGCAGCCCCGCGCTTTTGTGCGCGTAATTGTTGCCCGCGTTATTTCCTGGGCGTAGACTTACCGCGGCTGGGATACTTCTTGCAATGCTCGGAGGTTCGACCATGCGGCAGGCGAAGAAGACTTCTAAAGGGAAGAAGCGAGTAAGCAAAGTCGCCGTGCCGGCGTTCGGAGCCGCAGGGTTGACGTTCTCGCTGGCGGGAGGCGCATCGGCGTCCGCCGTACCGACACCCGACGTACAACAATTGCCGCACCTTGGAACGGGCCAGGCAATCGCGCTCGATGAAGAGGAAATGGCTGACGTCAGCCTGGCCACCTTCCATCTCTTCGACAAGGAAAACGCCGGTAGCCGCGTGCAGCTGGCATGGCGCGGATGCGGCGGTTGCCGCGGCTGCGGAGGCTGTCGGGCTTGCCGTGGTTGCCGATGTGGCGTCGGTTGCCGATGTGCGGGTTGTGCAGTTGGCTGTGCTGTCGGCTGTGGCGTTGGTGTGGTGGGATGTGCCGTATCATGCGCGGGTTGCTGCGCATCATGGGGCCGCTGCCGCGTGTGCTAGACCCCGGCACGTTCCGAATGTCAAATTCACGGGTTGATAGGTCATTGGCCGGCCTCAAGAAAGGGTCCGGCCAATTGCTTGATTTCGCTACGACGCCTGCATCGGCGGCTTGCGGGTGACAGCTGAATTCGTTTCAATTCTCTGGGAAAATGCCGGCGCGCGGTCGCGACGTTCCATCTTGCGCCGGGGATCTAGCATGACGGCAACAGGATCAGCGTGCTGACTCAATGACTGCAACTCGCAAGACCCGCGTTGCGCGGCAGACCCGCAAAGACATTCTCCGATTTGCACCGAACTTCACCGCTTACGTACTGCCTCCCGATGCGGTTTGTCTCTATTCCGAGAACCGCAAATTCTTCCTGCACGGCGAGCTCTACTGCGCCCTCGCCACTGCGATCGGGCAACACGGCAAGGCCGGGTCGGAGATCATTCGCCAGCTTTCGAAGCGCTTCCCGGCCGACAAGATCGAGGAAGCAATCAAGCGGCTGCTCGATCGCCGATATGTCGTTGCGCGGACCCCGAAAGCGTTCGACGACGCCGTCGGCGGTTTCCTGGCAAGCCTCGGCATGCCCCTGGAGATCGCGGAACAAAATCTTCGCAATTGCCCCGTGCAGGTCGAGTCGATTGACGTCAAAGGCGCCAAGGAGCTGACCGCGGCGTTGAGCAAGCTCGGTGTTCAAATCGCCAAGCGCTCGCCGAAGCTCACGATCACGCTGGTGAACGATTATCTCGACCGGCGGCTCGCCGAATTGAACCACGAACGCGTAGCGGGCAAAACGCCATGGCTGCTGGTACAGCCGTCCGGCGCGTTTCCGCTGGTCGGGCCCATGTTCAAACCGGGCGAGAGCGCCTGCTGGACCTGCCTGTTCGATCGCATGATCCGCAACCGGGAGATCAAGGGGTTTCTTGACCGGGGACCGGCGCGTGCGGTTGCCATGTCGCCTCTCGTCAGAGAAAGCGTCGGCAAGACTGGAATCCATTTTGCGGCGGTCGAGATCRCCAAGGCAATTGCCTCGGATTTTCGCACCGATTTGTGCGATCACATCGCAAGCTTCGACCTGACCGGCGCCGCCATCGCCAAGCACTACGTGACGCGACGTCCACAATGTCCGACCTGCGGCAGCAGGAAGCTGAACAACCCGCGCCGATCTCCGGCCCTGGTCGAGATTGCCGAGGGCAAGAGGCTCGTCATGACCAGTGGTGGATATCGCACCGTGACGTCGCGGTCGACGGTGTCGCGCTTCCGCAAGCATGTGAGCCCACTGACAGGGGTCGTGACCCGGCTCGAGCGGATCGACGTCGACCTGCCGATGAACACCAACTACTTCGCCCAGCACAATTTCYCCGCGCCGGCCCACAGCATCGACCAGCTCAGGTCCGGATTGAGTGGCGGCAGTTTTGGCAAGGGCTCGACGGCTGAACAGGGTGAGGCAAGCGCGCTGATGGAATCGATCGAACGCTATTCTGGTATTTTCCAGGGCGATGAGATCAGGACGACGCGCCGCTTCGTCGATTTCGCGCCTGGCGACGCGCTTCTTCCCAACGACGTCCAGCTCTTCAGCGAAACGCAGTTCAAGACCAGGTTTCTGCAGCAGCCGGACGATCCCCATCCGGTGCCCGAGCCGTTCGATCCCTCGACGAGGACCGAGTGGTCGCCGGTCTCGTCGTTGCGCGACAAACGCTTCAAATATCTGCCGACCGGCCTCCTGTACTTCTTCTATGGCGGCTTTCATACGGATTCCAACGGCTGCGCGGCCGGCAACACCCGCGACGAAGCCATCGTTCAGGGCTTCCTCGAACTGATCGAGCGCGATGCCTACGCGATCTGGTGGTACAACCGGGTGCAACGCGCCGAGGTCGATCTCGGGCAATTCGACGATTTCTATGTTCGGGATCTCCAGGCTCAATTTGCGGAAGCCGGGCGCAAGCTGTGGGTGCTCGACATCACCACGGACCTCGGCATTCCGACTTACGTGGCGATCATGCACTGGATGCAGAATGGACACGAGAATATCGAGTTCGGTTCCGGCGCGCATTTCGACCGCCATATAGCGCTGCTGCGATCCCTCACCGAACTGACCCAATTTATGTCCGTCGGCATGATGGGCGGCGCAAGCGGCGAGAAGCCGACCCTCGACGGTGTCACGCCGCTGCGCCTGGAAGACTACCCGTTCCTGACACCGAGCGACCACCCGATCGTCCTCCCAGCGCCGAGCCTCAAGCTTCACGACAATACGCGTGACCAGGTCGTCGCCTGCGTCGAGATCGCCGCCCGTGCAGGCTACGATTTCCTCGTCCTCGACCAGACACGTCCCGACGTCGAGGTTCCGGTCGTCAGAGTCCTCGTTCCCGGCCTGCGTCATTTCTATCGCCGTTTCGCACCGGGTCGCCTTTACGATGTGCCGGTGAAGCTCGGATTGTTGGACCGGCCGCGACCGGAAAGCGATCTGACTTCATTCCTTCCACACACCTGAAGGGTTGCTCTTTCGTGCGCGCTCCCCGGAAAAAGCCGACCAGGAAGATCGCGCCAGACATTGCCGCCCGGTTGAGCCATCATTTCTCCCTCCAGATGCAGCCGGACGGAAACATCACCGCCATTCTGGGCGACTATTCCGTCAACCTCGGACAATTCAGCGCGGCCGCGATGGACTGCGCGCGACATCTGAGCACCGGCCTTCCGCTCGCGTCCTTTGCGGGCAAGAGCGCCCTCGCGAGAGACGTCGACGCCCTGGTACGTCGCCTGGCCCGGCAGGGGCTTCTGGAATACCGCCTCTCCTCGTCGCGTAACACGCAGGACTTCGTGGTCATCGAGCCCCAAGTCCCCGAATACTGGCCGCGGCGCGCGAAGCTGGGCAGTCGTGACACCATTGTGCTATCGCGCTTTGCCTTTCTCCGTCGGCGCGGCAACGAGCTGGTGCTGGAATCGCCATGCGCCGGCGCGTTGTTCCGGATTGGCGATCCCGCCATCGCCGCCACCCTTGCGGCGCTGTCGCAGCCCCGGAAGATCGGCAAGCTCAACCAGAAGGTGGCTTCCTCCACCCTCCATCTGCTCGAACTGTTGCTGGACAGCCAGATCCTGCTCAAGCTCGATGCGAAAGACGGACAAGGCCTGCGGGTGAACGAAGGCGACGGCAACCTCGTACTCTGGGATTTCCACGATCTGGTGTTTCACACGCGGAGCACGGAGGGTCGGCAAGCCAATCCGGTCGGCGCCGCCTTCACCTATGCCGGCATCGTTCCGCCGTCGCCAGCGGTGCGTCCGCCCTGGGCCGGCAGCAAGATTGACCTGCGCAAATTCTCCTCCCCGGAGCCGAACTCCCGCTTCCCGAAGCTGTTGCGCGAACGCCATTCAACGCGGGATTTCGACGACAAGAATCCGGTCACGCTCGGCGAACTCGCGCAGTTTCTCGACACCAGCGCGCGCGTCTTGTCCGAGTGGAAGAGCGAGCCGTATTTCGAAGGCGGTTCCGACGTCACCTACAGCACAAGGCCTTATCCGTCGGCGGGCAGCGCGTACGAGCTGGAATTGTACCTTACCGTCGCGAACTGCGACGGGCTTGCGCGCGGGCTCTACCACTACGATGCAGGGAGCCACGCGCTAGTCGCGATCAGCGCCTCCCCCCAACAACTCCAGGCGCATTTGGCGGCTGCCCAGTTCGCCATGGACGCGCCGGGTCAGCCACAAATCCTCATCACGATCGCGGCGCGTTTTGGGCGGATCTCCTGGAAATACAGCTCAATCGCATATTCGCTGATCCTGAAGGATGTCGGCAGCCTGATTCAGACGCTCTACCTGACGGCAACCGATATGGGCCTCGGCGGCTGCGCCATTGGCAGCACCAACATCGATCTGTTCGCGAAAATGACGGAGTTGGAATTCCATATCGAGGGCCCGGTCGGTCAATTCGCGCTCGGGCGCGGCAGGACGCCGGAGGTCCAAGGCTAGAAGCGGGTGTCCGACGGCGTCAGGCCAGTCGCCCTATTGCAAGGTCGGATCGAGCCGGTCGCGCAGCCAGTCGCCGATCACGGAGACGGCCAGCGTGGTGATCACGATTGTGGTCGCCGGCGCCAGCATGATCCAGGGCGCCCGGGTCAGGTACTCCCGGCCATAGCCGACCATGTTGCCGAGGCTGGTCATCGGCGGCTGCACGCCGAGGCCGAGGAAGGACAGGCCGGATTCCATCAGGATCACCTCGGGGAAAACCAGCGTGGTCGAAACGATCAGGGTCGAGGCGATGTTGGGCAGGATGTGGCGCAAGTAAATCCGCGACGGCGTCGCACCGAGCTGGCGGACGGCCGCGGCATAGCCTTGCGCATTGGCGGAGATGGCGAGGCCGCGGGCGATGCGGGCATAGCGCTCCCAGCCGAACAGCCCCATCAGGCCGATCAGCAGCGGCAGCGAATTGCCGAAGAAGGCGAGCACCGCGAGCGCCATGATCAGGAACGGCATGCTGGCCTGGAAGTCGGTCAGCATCAGCACGAACTGCTCGACGGCCCCGCGGAAATGCGCGGCAAGGAAGCCGAGCGTGGTGCCGACGATCGCCGAGATCGCGGTCGCGCCGAAGGCGATCAACAGCGAGATGCGGATCGAGACGAGGAGCCGCGACAGCACCTCGCGGCCAAGCTCGTCGGTGCCGAGCCAGTGCGCGACATTGCCGGGAGCAGCCAGCCGGTTGCGCAGGTCGAGCTGGGTGAAGCTGTAAGGCGCGATTTTCTCGGCGAACGCCGCGATCACTAGCATCGCCACGATCCAGGAGATCGCTAGCCCGACCGAGACTGGAATGGCCGGCAGGCTGATGCGGCGGCGGACAGCCGTATAGTTCAGCGTCGCATCGGTCATGCGTGCGCTCCCTTGGCGCGGAGGCGCGGATCGAGGAAGCCGTAGAGGAAATCGACGATCAGATTGGACGTGACCATGGTCATCGCGACCAGCAACAGGATGCACTGCACGACGGCGAGGTCGCGGTTGGCGACGGCGACGACCAGCAGGCGCCCTACTCCCGGCCAGGCAAACACGCTCTCGACCACGACCGCACCGGCGATCAGCGTGCCCACCATGAAACCGAGAATGGTGACGGTCGGGATCGCCGCGTTCGGCAGCGCATGCGACGTCACCACCTTGCGCCACGGCACGCCCTTGGCCGAGGCGGTGCGGATATAGGGCTGGCCCAGCACCTCCAGCATGGCGCTGCGGGTGAAGCGCGCCAGCACCGCGGCGCCGCCGAGGCTGAGTGTCACGATTGGCAGGATGGCGTGACGCCAGCTGTCCTGCCCGCCCGACGGCAACCAGCCGAGCTGAACGGCGAAGACGAGCACGAGCAGCAGCGCAAGGACGAAACTCGGCACGGTGAAGCCGGCGACCGCCGTCATCATCACGGCGCGATCGATTCCCGAGCCGCGGTGCAGCGCCGCGTAGATGCCGGCGGGAATGCCGAGGGCGACCTTGAAGAAGAAGGCCGGCAGCGTCAGCGCCAGCGTTGCCGGAATCCGCTCCAGCACGAGCTCGATCGCCGGTCGCCCGTCGCGCATGGAGCGGCCGAGCTCGCCCTTGGCGATGGCGCCGAAGTAGTCGAGGTACTGGAACCAGATGGGATCATCGAGCCCCCAGGCCTTACGGAAAGCAGCGAGCACTTCCGGCGGCGCCTCAGGTCCCAGGATCATCAGCGCGGGATCGCCGGAGAGGCGCAGCACAACGAAGGCGAAGGTGACGACGAGCACGATCGTCAGCGCCGCGCGTCCAATCCGAATGGCAAGGTAGCGTCCCATCAGGCCGCGTCCCGCGTCTCGGCCTGCGGCCCCGTCACGAGATGGCAGGCGACTTGCCTGTCACCGCTGACGGCCGACAGCGCCGGGACCTCGCTCGCGCAGCGCGCGATAGCGCGCGGGCAGCGCGGATGGAAGGCACAGCCTTGGGGCCGCGCCGCCGGGTTCGGCGGATCGCCTGCCAGCACGATGCGGCCCGCGCTGCGGCGGCCGGGCGCGGGTGACGCCGAGACCAGCGCCTGCGTATAGGGGTGTTCGGGACGCGCGAAGAGATCATCGGCGCTGCCGATCTCGACGATGCGGCCGAGATACATCACGGCGACGACATTGCTGATCTGCCTGACAACGCGTAGATCGTGGCTGATGAACAGCAACGTCAACCCGAGCTGCGCCTGGAGATCGCAAAGCAGGTTCACCACCTGCGCCTGGATCGAGACGTCGAGCGCACTGACCGGCTCGTCGCAGACGAGGAAATCGGGCTTTGTCGCCAGTGCCCGCGCCAGCACAATACGCTGACGCTGGCCGCCGGAGAGCGCGCCCGGATAGCGCGCGCCATGCGCCGGCGTCAGCTCGACGGCGCGCAGCAATTCGCGGACACGCTCCTCGCGTTCGGCCGGCGTGCCGAGACCGTGAATGTCCAGGGGTTCGCGGATCTGGGCTGCGACCGGCAACCGCCGGTCCAGCGCCCCCAGCGGATCCTGGAAGATCATTTGCATGCGCGCCCGCTGCGCGCGCCACGCCTTCGTGCCTGGCGCGGCCATCATCTTGCCGTCGAACCGCACCTCGCCGCGATCGGGCGGCTCGAGGCCAAGCACGATACGACCCGTGGTCGATTTGCCCGAGCCGGACTCGCCGACGAGGCCCAGTGTTTCGCCCTTGCGGATCGCAAGTGACAAGCCGTCGACCGCGTGAACCGCTGTGCTGCGGCCGAACATCCCGGAGCGCATCGCGTAGCTGCGCGAGATCGAGGACATCTCGACGAGCGGCCCGCTCATTCGGCGGCGATCCCGAGCAGCGCACGGCGCGAAGCTTCAGCCCGGATGCAGGCGACCACGCGATCATTCGCGATCGGCGCCAGGCTCGGCACGGCAAGTCCGCACGGCTCGGCCGCCAGCGCGCAGCGCGGCGCGAAGGCGCAGCCGCTTGGCATGTGCGCGGGATCGGGAACGGTCCCCGGAATGGCCGTGAGACGTCGACGCGGTCCGTCGAGCGGCGGCAGTGCGCCGATCAGGCCCTGCGCGTAGGGATGCACCGGATCGGCAAAGAGCTGATTGGCGGGCGCCTGCTCGACGATGCGGCCGGCATACATCACGGCGACGCGGTCGCAGTTTTCCGCGACGACGCCGAGATCATGGCTGATCAGCACCATCGCCATGCTCATCTCGCGGCGGATGGTCGAGAGCAGCTCCAAAATCTGCGCCTGGATGGTGGCGTCGAGCGCCGTGGTCGGCTCGTCCGCGACGAGGAGATCGGGATTTCCGGCCAGCGCCATCGCGATCATGATGCGCTGGACCTGGCCGCCCGAGAATTCGTGCGGATAGGCTTCGAGCCGCCGCGCCGCATCGGGAATGCCGACGAGATCGAGCAGCCGCCGCGCTTCGGCTCTCACCGCCTCGCCCGAGAGAGCGCGATGCAGCGCCAAAGCCTCGCAGAGCTGCTTGCGAATGGTGAGCACCGGATTGAGTGCGCTTGCGGGGTCCTGAAAAATCATGGCGACCCGCCCGCCCCGCACCCGGTCAAGCTCACCCGTGGGTGCGCCGAGGATTTCGCGTCCGTCGAGCCGCACGGAGCCCGAGACTTTTGCATGCCGCGGCAAGAGGCCGAGCGCAGCAAGCCACGTCACTGACTTGCCGGAGCCGGACTCGCCGACGAGGCCGAGAGCCTCGCCCTTCTGCAAGGTGAGATCGACGCCGCGCAGGACCGGGACGCCGTTGAAGGCGACGCTGAGGCCCTGGATGCTGACCAGCGGCGTCACCACTTACGCCTCGAAATTGCCGGCGCGGAAATCCATCGCGAATGCCGGCGACGCCTTCCACTTGATCGACTTCGGCTTCGCGGTGAAGGTCGCGTTCTGGTGCAGCACCGTATAGGCGGGATCCTCGCGCTCGGCGATCTCCAGCATGCGGCGGAACGCCTTCTTGCGGGCGGCCCGGTCGGTCGAGGTCTCCAGGAACTCCGAAAGCTTGTTCAGTTCGGCGTTGGTCCACTCGCCGATCTGCTGCTGCTGGCCGTTCGGGCCGTGCTGGGCGACCAGCGACGAGACGGGATCGTTGAAGGCAGCCGAGTTCGACCAGTCGCGTACCGCGCGGGTCGGCGCGCGTTCCATGATCTGCGACCAGTTCTCCTTGGTCTCGATCTGGACGTTGAGGCCGACCGACTTCCACATCTCGACCAGCACCTGGGCGGTCGCAACCTGGTTGG
Organism: Bradyrhizobium sp. 2TAF36; assembly: GCF_052114925.1. NCBI lineage: Bacteria > Pseudomonadati > Pseudomonadota > Alphaproteobacteria > Hyphomicrobiales > Nitrobacteraceae > Bradyrhizobium > Bradyrhizobium sp. 2TAF36. The sequence continues at coordinate 51,118 of NZ_JBFRFR010000047.1, forward strand.
TGTAGTAGTTGTTGAGCAGGCGATAGGGAATCGGATCGCCCTTGTAGTTGGCCTGCTTCAACAGATCCTGCGCGAGCTTCGGATCGTAGGCCGGCACGCTCCAGTCGGCGTTGAACATGTCACCGTAGAATTCCCACTGCAGGCCCTTCGGCACGCGGGTCCGGCCCGCCCACAGGCTGTCGACGATCGCCTGGCGGTCGATCGCGTGGGTGAAGGCGCGCCGCACCAGGGGATTGGCGAGCACGGCGTGGTTCTTGTCGAATACGGTCAGGCGGTGATTGAGGATGGTGCCGCCCTGCACTTCGAACGCTGCGTTCTTCTCGATTCCGGCAATCTGGTCCGGCGGGATGTCGCAGGCGAACTGGTATTCGCCCGACAGCAGGCCGTTGATGCGGCTCGCGACCTCGGGCACTTCGAGGAAACGGATGCGCTTGAGCGGCGGCCGGCCACCCCAATATTCGTCATGCGCCTCGAGGGTCAGCGACACGTCGGGCTTGAGTTCGACGACCTCGTACGGGCCCGTCGTGATCGGCTTGCGCGCCCAGTCGAGATAGCTCGCGGACTGCTCCCAGGCGCGGCGGTTCATGATGTCGGAGCCGTAGCGCGACAGCCGGCCCTCGATCGTGACGTCGGGCGTCGCGTTGTAGAAGCGCACCGTGTACTTGTCGACGGCATCGACGCGCACGAGGTCCGGCCAGATGCGGCGGGCAACCGCCGGCACATCAGGCGGCAGTTCCTTGCCCGGGCGCGGCGTCGGGATCTTCTCGAAGGCCTGGATGGTGGAACGGCTCTTGGCCTCGGTCTCGCCGAACATGCGCTCGCGGCTGAAGGTGAAGACGACGTCTTCGGCCGTCAGCTCGTCGCTATTGTGGAACTTCACGCCCTGGCGCAGCTTCACCTCGACGGTCTGGTCGTCGATGCGACGCCACTCGGTGGCGAGGCCCGGCACGGCCTCCAGGCTGCCACGCCAGTTCTTGGAGATCAGGCCCTCCCAGATCGAGGAGAAGAACACGCGCTCGCCGACGTTCGATTGCTCGCGCAGCACGTCGAGCACGTTCGAATTCGTCACCTTCTGCACGGCGATCGTCACCGACGGACGGTTGTCCGCCTGCCCGATCGCGAAGCGCGGCAGGAGAAGCGTGCCCGCGGCAGCGCCGCCGGACTTCAGGATGGTGCGACGGGTGAGTTTGCTCATGACGATAAGCCCTGACCTTTGTGATGCCGGTTATTCAGCGAGACCGAGCGCGGCCAGATGGGCTGCGCCGGCGCGAACGTCGTCGTGATTGCGGAGTTCGAGGATCAGCCGCGGGTTGGAGGTCAGCCGCCCCAGAGCGCGGAACACGGCCACCCACGGGATGTTGCCTTCGCCCGGCGCCCAGTGCCGGTCGGCAAAGCCGTCGGTGTCCTGGAGGTGCACATGCGTCAGCATGTCGCCGGCGGTCTCGACGTAGTAATCGACCGGCGGTGCGCCGGTGGAGATGTGGGCGTAGTTGGCGTGGCCGGTATCGAGGGAGACGCGGACCTTGTTGCTTTCGAGCGCCTTAGCGAGGCGCACGCGGTCGCGCGGATCCTTGTCCTCGATGTTCTCGATGACGACCTCGCAGCCGATCGTCTCGGCGCGCGCGATCACCTCGGCAAGCGTCGTCTTGACGCGTTCGACGAGATTGCCGCGGTTATCGGGATAGAGGTCGAGATTGTTGTGGTCCCAGGTCGTGAACGGTGAATGGATCACCATCTGCGTCGCACCGAGGAATTCCGCGGCATCGAGGCCCTGGAGCAGGCGCTTCGTCACCGCCTTGCGGATCAAGGGATCATGGCTGTCGATCTTGAAGCCCCAGAACGGGCCGTGAATGCCGAGCCGGCCGGTATGGCCCGAGAGCATCTGCTTGATCTCGCTGGCCGCACTCCGCCAATCGCCGTCGAGCAAATCCGCGCGGAAAAAATCCTGGATTTCGAGATCGCGCTGCCGTTCCAGAAGCCAATCTCGGTGAGCAGGGATCGATTTGATGGACAATGCTGCGCCCAGCACCGGCTTCGACATGGCTTGCTCCTTGACCGTCAGCGATGACGGGAGCAGCGCTAGACCAGTTAAGTGACAGGCCCGTGAAATGCAGGTGCCGGGGCGATGCGCTGATGTGGACATCCCCGCCGATCGCCTGCATCGAATTCAGGCAGCAGTGATCGCAGCAGATGCGGACGAATGCACCAGCGTGCAGCATCAAGCGCGTTCGTGTCCGTAGTGATCCGGAATGGAATCCTAACCATACTTCGCGTACATCGCGCGCATCGATCGGCGGCCTTCCAGGGGCATCACCTTCTGATCGCGCTACATGGGGTTGGGGGACCGCATGGGGCGGGGGGATCAAAGGCTGGGGCAAGGTGACGAGGTCCGGACTCCTAGGCACTCCGGACCTCGGCACTTTCTAGATTGAACGCAATTTCGCGCCGCCTGGAGCTACCCTGCCCGCGTTCTGGAGCTACCCTGCCCGATCAGCCGTCTCAATCACTTCGGAACGTTCCGCTCGAGATCCTCAAGCCATGCCGCAGCGCTGGAATCCGACGGCGCGCGCCAGTCGCCACGTGGCGACAACGAGCCGCCGGCCGAAACCTTCGGCCCGTTCGGCATCGCCGAGCGCTTGAACTGGCTGAAGGCGAAGAACCGGCGCAGGAACACCTCCAGCCAGCGCCGGATCTCCGGCAGATCATAGGCCCTGCGCTTATCGGTCGGGAACGCCGGCGGCCATTCGCCCTTGGCGACATCATTCCAGGCGTGCTGCGCCATGAAGGCGATCTTGGAGGGCCGCATGCCGAACCGCAGCGTGTAGAACAGGTTGAAATCCTGCAGCTCGTAGGGCCCGACGGAAGCTTCCGTGCTCTGCGGCTTCTCGCCGGGCTTGACCGGAACCAGCTCGGGCGAGATTTCGGCCGACAGGATCGACGTAAGCGTCCGGTTGACGTCGTCGCTGAACTGTTTTGAGGCGATCACCCAGCGGATCAGGTGCTGGATCAGCGTCTTCGGCACCCCGGCGTTGACATTATAATGCGCCATCTGGTCGCCGACGCCGTAGGTGCACCAGCCGAGCGCGAGCTCCGAGAGATCGCCGGTTCCAATGACGATGCCGCCATGATGGTTGGCGAGCCGGAACAGATAGTCCGTGCGCAGGCCCGCCTGCACGTTCTCGAACGTGATGTCGTAGACCTTCTCGCCCTTGCCGAAGGGATGACCGATGTCCTTCAGCATTTGCGTCGCCGTGGGACGGATGTCGAGCTCCTGCCACTCCGTCTGCAACGCCTTCATCAACGCCAGTGCGTTGGTCTTGCTCTCGCTGCCGGTGGCAAAGCCCGGCATCGTGTAAGCCAGGATGTTGCTGCGCGGCAGTCCGAGCAGGTCGACCGCCTTGGCGGCGACGATCAGGGCGTGGGTGGAGTCGAGCCCGCCCGAGACGCCGATCACCACGCGCTTGGTTCCGGTCGCGCGCATGCGCTGCACGAGGCCGGCGACCTGGATGTTGTACGCCTCGTAGCAATCCTGCTCGAGCAGGGCTTCGTCGCTCGGCACGAACGGGAAGCGCTCGATCTGGCGCAGGAAGCCGATGTCGGTGGCCGGCGGCTTCAGGGCGAAGGTGATCCTCCGGAAAAAGGCTTCGCGTTGCCGGCGATTATCGTCGAACGTGCCCATCAGCGCGCGTTCCTGTCTGAGCAGATCGAGATCGACGTCGGCCAGCGTGATCTGGCCGTCCTGGCGGAACCGCTCGCCCTCGGCCAGCAGCACGCCATTCTCATAGATCGAGGTCTGGCCGTCCCAGGCCAGGTCCGTGGTCGATTCCCCTGCTCCGGCGGCTGAATAGACGTAGGCCGCAAGACAACGCGCCGACGTCGATTGGCACAGCAGTGCGCGCGAGCGCGCCCGGCCGATCGTGATCGGGCTGCCGGATAGGTTGATCAGCACGCTGGCGCCGGCAAGCGCGAGTTCGGATGCCGGCGTCACCGGAATCCACATGTCCTCGCAGATCTCGACGCCGATGATCAGGCCTGGAACATCCTCGGCCGCGAACAGGAGGTCGACGCCGAACAGTGCATGCAGCCCGCCAAACGCGATCGTCTCTCCGGCGATGCCGGCGCCGGAAGCGAAATGCCGTCCCTCGTAGAATTCGCGATAGGTCGGCAGATAAGACTTGGGCACGACGCCAAGGACGTTGCCGCGATGAATGACGACGGCGCAATTGTAGATGCGATGACCAAAGCGCAGCGGCGCGCCGACGATCAGGACGGTCATCAGCGCCGAGGACGCCTCGACGATCGTGACAAGGCCGCGCTCGACCGCATCGAGCAGCGGGTCCTGCTTGACGAGATCCTCAATCGCGTAGCCGGACAGGCACAGCTCCGGAAAGACGGCGACCGCCACCGACTGTTCATGGCAAGCGCCTGCCGCTGCCAGGATCGCCTTCGCATTGGCCGTGGGATCGGCCACGTGGGAGGCGGTGACACAGGCCGCCACGCGCGCAAATCCGTGGGCGTAGATCGAGTGGAAGCTCATCGAGCGCGGTACCCTTAATCTTGTCGCGGCCGCAGCCGCCAGTTCCGGATGATATGTAACCCATCGACCGGGCCCCGTGCAGGCCATCCGCCGTCATGCATAACGGATTTGCGTGTTCGCCGGCCCGGCCGGGCCAAGGTACTGACAAGGTCAGGCGCTGCGGGCCAGCACTCCGGAGAGGTCGTTGCGCAGCCACTCGGCGATCCGGGGCCAGGCATGGGCGTGGGTGCGCGCCCCCATGAACAGGCCGAGATGATTGCTGGGCTCGGAGGCCGCGGCAATGAAGGCCGGCGGTGTTCCGAGCAGACCGGCGGTCGCAAGCGCCTGTCTGGCCGGCACGACGTCGTCATCGAGTCCGGCCAGCAGGAAGACCGGCGCCTTGACGTCCCTCAGATCAACCTCGCGGCCGAGCGCCGTGAAGTTGCCGCCGGCAATCCGATTCTCCCGGAAGATTCGGTTGACGATCTCCAGATAATAGGTGCCGGGCAGGTTGAGCGTCTCGGTATTCCAGCGATCGAAACGCGCGAGCAGTGCCGCGCCCTCCTCGTCCGAGAGATCCCTCTGCAATGCCGCCGCAATGTCGTCGCGGCTCGGCGCCTTCGTCCAGAAGCGCAGCATCTCGTCGCCGCTGACATTGCCGCCGCCGCGCGCCACGAGCTGGTCGTAGAGCGCCTCAGGCGCATTGCGAGCTAGCCGGGACAGCGCGGAATCGATCGAGAGATCGACGGGCGCCCCCACCAGCACCAGCCGCCGCACCTTGGCGGGAAAGCGCGCCGCATAGAGCAGCGACAGCCAGCCACCCTGGCACAGGCCGACGAGATCGACCGGCGCGCCGATTTCGTCGACGGCGACGTTGAGATCGCCGAGATAGGCGTCGATCGAGAGATAGCGCATCTCCGGCGAGGCCGAGCGCCAGTCGGTGAGGTACACCCGATCGATGCCGCCATTTTGCAGGGACTGCACCACGCTGTGGCCGGGCGCGAAGTCGGCGATCAGGGCCCGATGCAGCGCATAGGGCGCGCAGACCAGTGCCGGCTGGCCGGATTGCGTCCGCGTGCAATCGCGCAGGCGCATGGTCGCAAGCTCCAGGGCGACTGTGTTGGGCGTCGTCCACGGCAGATTGCTCTCGTCCTGTTCCGGCGGACCGCGTTCCAGCCACCAGAAGCAGGCGTCCATCGCGAGCCGCGCTGCCGCAAACGGCCATAACAGCGGATCATCCGGAGGACGGTCCGACCCACCCAGCGGTTTGCCGCTCTTCTCCACCATGACTATCTCAGGGTCCTCACAGCAAGGCCTCCAGGCTGACGATCGAAATACCGCGCTCGCGAAAACTCCGATGGGTCGCGGCCACAGAGCCGTCGAGATCGATGCCGCGGCATGCGTCCTCGATGACGGCGACCTCGAACCCCGCCTTGCGGGCATCTTCCGCCGAGAATCGAACACAGAAATCCAGCGCGAGACCGGCGACGAAGACGGTCTTCAGCTCGCGCTCGCGCAAATAGCCGAGCAGGCCCGTCGGCGTCCGGTGGTCGTTCTCGAACAGCGCCGAATAGGAATCGATGCCGCGACGAAAACCCTTGCGCACGACGAGGTTTGCCCCGGTAATTTCAAGCTCCCCATGGAATTCAGCGCCCGCCGTGCCTTGCACGCAGTGCGTCGGCCACAGCACCTGGGTGCCGTAGTCGAGCTCGATGGTCTGGAACGGCTGCTTGCCCGCATGGTTCGGTGCGAACGAGACGTGATCGCCCGGATGCCAGTCCTGGGTCAGCACCACATTGGTGAATTTTGCGGCAATTCGGTTGATCGCCGGGACAACCTTCTCGCCGCCGGGAACGGCGAGCGCTCCGCCGGTGCAAAAGTCGTTCTGCACGTCGATCACCAGCAGCACGTCGCGGTCGGAAATCTGCATCGCAAGGTCCCGTTCCAGCCGTCCGGCGCGACGGGCGCCGAACGATCCGTCCAATGTCGATCTTCCCGCGCGGCTTCGCAACCATCGACACATGCGGCGATATCGCGCCCGTCGCACCTGGGATGCAACGGTTTGGCGTTGTCCGAGTTGACTAGACTCACCCGAGGACGGATTCTAGAGACGTTCGCAAACTGCGGATCGGATGGAGCGGAGGGAACGGTTCCCGCGAGCCTRCAGGGCGCGGCAGCCACAAGGTCATGAGTATCGGCAAGACAGGACAGATTCTTCTCGCCGATATCGGCGGCACCAATGCGCGCTTTGCGCTGAGCGAAAGCGCATCGGACAGCGGCGACCAGGCCGGGCCCATCGACTATGTGAAGGTCGCTGACTTCCCGACCGTCCGGGAAGCCATCGCCGACGTCCTTGCGCGCCGGTCCGGCGGCAAGCAGCCCAAACGAGCCGTGCTGGCCGTCGCGGGTCCCGTGACCAATAACCGCTGCGTCATGACCAACAGTCCGTGGGTCATCGACGGCAACGAGCTCCAGCCGGCCCTCGGCTTCGAGAGCGTGCATGTGCTCAATGATTTCGAGGTCGTAGCCTGGTCCCTGCCCGCCCTGAAGCCTGCCGATTTGATCCCGCTCGGCGGCCAGGGCGGCCTCCCGGGAGAGCCGCTGCTGGTGGTTGGGCCTGGAACCGGCTTTGGCGTCTCTTGTCTGGTCGAACGCCACGGCGCCCGGCTGGCGGTCGTCACCGAGGCAGGCCACGCCACTTTGCCGACGGAGACCGAGCGCGAGGAGCGCGTGATCGCGGCCATGCGCCGACGTCTCGGTCATGTCTCCATCGAGCGCGGCGCGCTTTCGGGCTCCGGCCTGCAAAACCTCTACGAGGCGCTGGCGGAGGTCGACGGCGCCCAGGTGCCGCACCGCGACGCCGCCGCCATCACCAAGGCCGCCCTGGAGGGCAGTTGCGAACTGAGCCGCGCGACGCTGGAGATGTTTTGCGCCATCCTCGGCTCAGTCACGGGCAATCTCGCGGTGACCTTCGGCGCCCGCGGCGGCGTCTACATCGCCGGCGGGATCGTGCCGCGCTTTCCGGAGTTCCTTGCTGCTTCCGCGTTCCGGGCGCGCTTCGAAGCCAAGGGACGCTTCCAGGACTATTTGCGCAATATCCCGACCAGGCTGGTGACGAAACCCGACGCGAGCTTCGTCGGCCTGAAGATGTTCGCCGACCACAATCCGGATTGATGAGCCGCGATCGGCTCCGACGCCGTCCAGTCCGTTAACTATACACAGCTGATTGCAGCCAAGGCGCGGTTCCACGCAGGATCGTGCTTGCCCGACTGTGTCCGATGGGAAACAATTCCCGTAGTTGCGGGGGCGTGACATGCGTAAGCAGGACTTCGGTTTCGACTATCACCGCTATCACCGCCTGCTGACCGAGGCGGACGACGATGACAAGCGGCTGGCCCTGATCGAGCTCCTGATCGAGGAAAAGGCGCGCGACCGGCTGGCCGCGCAGCGCGCCTCTGATCGCGCCGCCATGACGGCCCATACCATCGCCACCGTGCTGAAGAACGGCCGCAACTGAGACTTGCGGGACCGCTTGCTACTCGCGCAAACACGCGAGCGATGGCGATTCCGTTAAGGATCCCTCGCAAGCTCGCGTCAAACTTTTTGCTCTAAGAGCTTCCCCTACCTGATGCAATTCAGGGGTCAACAAAGGGGGGAATGAACATGAGCATGATTTCGCTTGCCGCGATCCCGGCCGCCGTCGAAACCCGTTTTGCCGATTCTTCGTTCAAGATCATCTTGCTGTTCTGCTGCATGGGCCTGGTCGCCTCGTTCGGCGTGATGGCGCGCGGCATCGACCTCAGCGCCGGCCTGATCTGAGACGACGAGACATTCTTTCGCCAAATGGCCGCCCCTCACGGGCGGCCATTTTCGTTGGCGATCTCGGTACGGCGCCTTCTCGGTGAGGAGCCTTCTCAGTGAGGAGTTTTCGCGACCGCGCCCGGAAACAGCGAATCGATCATCACCTTGAGCTGGTCGAGAGAAATCGGCTTGCGCAGGATCGGCCGTCGCCGGAGCAAGGACGGCAGCAGTTCCGGCCCGTAGCCGGTGGCGAACAGAAACGGCTTGCCGCGGCGCTCGATCAGGTCGGCGACCGGATCGACGTAGAGGCCCTTCAGGTTGATGTCGAGGATGGCGAAATCGTATTGCGCAGTCATCGCAAAGGCGCTCGCGTCCCGGACATTGTCCGCCTCTGCGACGACATGGTGGCCGAGTTCCTCCACCATGTCGGCGATCATCATCCGGATCAACGCCTCGTCTTCGACCAGGAAAACGGAGAGTCCGTCCGCCATATCAACCCCGCAGTCAGCTTACGAAGCTAACCATACCCGAAATGCGGAGAGGATTCACGAATTCGTGGCGGGCGCCATTAATTCAGACGCCCGCGATCGGATTCAACTTGATTAATCCAGCCCGCGCTCGTGGCTGAGGCGCACCATCTCCTGGATGAAGACCTGCTTCTGCTTGTCGTCGAGGCTCGAATAGAGCGGCTCGGCGGCATCGGCGACGTTGCGCTGGTCGGCGGCGCGGTCGATCAGGAATTGCGATTCGTTGCGCATCTGCTCGATGATGTCGTCAGGCGGATCCCGCTTGGCGCGGGCGATCCGCAGGTTGAGCCGCTCCGCGCCATTATGCCCCAGATAGTGCATTGCGCTCGAGAAGCCGAACCAGTGCTTCTCCTGATCGGGCGTCAGGTTCAACTCGGTCTTGATCCGCTCGATATAGGAATCGCTGTTGGCGACGATCTGCTCGGCGGACTGTTGCGGCGCGCCGGGCTGGGTGAGGACGGTGACGTCCTTATTGTCCTTGTTGTCCTTGTTGTCCTGCGGCGCATTCCTGGCTTCCTTGCTCGCCTTGGCGCCCTTGCCCGCCTTGGCGGTCTCCTTGGCGCCCTTGTCCTTGCCGGCGCCCGGCTGCTTGGAATCCTTGCTCGCGTCCTTGCTGGCATCCTTGCTCGCGTCCTTGGCAGCCGGAGCCGGCTGGTTGTTGACGCCGAGCACGCCGGTGAAGACACCGACCACGCCGCCGATCGCACCGCCCAGCACGCCGCCAACGGGTCCGGCCGCCTTGTTGCCGGCCGCGGCTCCATCCTGAACGCCCTTGACCAGGCCTTGCGCCTGCGCAACGGCGGCGGCGCCCAGCAGCACCGCGAGCACGGAGCCCAGCGCGAACCATCGCCGCAGGTGAAGCCGCGCAGGCGGCGCCGGGTTGATCATTCTGGTCTCCATCGTCGATCCGATTGTCCTGTCCGGGTGGGGGCCACCCGCCGGTTGCAACTCTATCGTTTTCGCCGCTTCGCGGTCCAGCCGCAGCCAATTGCTGTCCACGCCCGAAAACTGTTTGGCGCGAAGCGGTTATGAAGGCTTATTCGAAACTGCGGCGTAATTGCGCACGAGATGTCCTGCGGTCCTTGACCCGAAGTGTGCGTCGCAAAATGCGCCTCCGAGGTTCACCTCCGGCGCGCGTCGCGAGACGGCGCTGCCGCGTTCCCGGACGCAACGTTAGTTCTAGACGGCGAGCCGTTCGGCTTCCTCGACAGACGGGATCAATCATGATCTGATCGCGCTACCAATTTGCTGCGCTTCGCGCGATTTCACGGCGAGGCGGTAGCACCAAGAAACGCGAACAAAAATCAAAAACAAAACTCGGAATGCCAGAGGAAACGCGAAAACAATAAAACATCCAGGTGAGGAAACGAGATGTCACGCAAGACACTGACGCGACGTCAATTTGTAGCCGCCACTGCAATGTCCTCCGCCGCGCTGATCACAGCGCCCTATGTCCGCGGCGCTTACGCCGCCGGCAAACTCTCGATCGGCTTCTGGGACCACTGGGTGCCCGGTGCCAACGACGCCTCCACCGCCATGGTCAAGGAATGGGCTGAAAAGGAGAAGGTCGAAGTCTCCATCGATTACATCACCAGCAACAACAAGAAGATCGAGTTGACGGTCGCGGCCGAAGCGCAGGCCAAATCCGGTCACGACATTCTTCAGATGTATACCTGGTGGCCGCATGCGTATGCCGAGCAGTTTGAACCGGTGAACGACGTGGTCGAGGAGGCGATCAAGCAGAACGGCGAGGTCAACGACACGGTCAAATATCTCGGCAAGGCCAACGGCAAATGGCTTGCGGTCCCGGCAACCCCGGGGAGCCAGATCAAGGGGCCCTGCTCGCGCATCGACCTCATGAAGAAGCATGCGGGGATCGACGTCCAGGAACTGTACCCCGTCGGCGCGCCGCCCAAGGCCGATAGCTGGAATATGGATACATTCCTGAAGGCGGCGGAAGCGTGCCAGAAGGCAGGTTTCCCATTCGGAATCGGTCTCGGCGAGACCACCGACAGCGTCGATACCGCGGGCGCCATCTTCCAGTCGTTCGGCGCCGAACTCGTCAACGCCAAGGGCGATGTCACGGTGAAGACCGATGAGGTTCGCCAGGCGCTCGAATACTACAAGAAGCTGATCGCCTTCCTGCCGCCGGACGCTCCGTCCTGGGACGACGCCTCGAACAACAAATGGCTGATCTCCGGCCGCGGCGCCCTCATCATGAATCCGCCGAGCGCCTGGGCGGTCGCCAGGCGCGACGCGCCGCAGGTCGCCGAGCAATGCTGGACGCACGGCTTCCCCTCCGGTCCTAAAGGCCGGTATGCGCCGTTCCTGCCCTATTTCTGGGGTCTCTGGAATTTCTCCAAGAACAAGGCATCGGCCAAGAGCCTTCTGGCTTTTCTGTCACAGCCATCATCGATCGAAAAGTTCGTCGCGGCGAGCGGCGGATACGATTTGCCGGCCTATGCGAAGATGACGACGCTGAAGACCTGGGCCGAGGTAGGCCCGCCGAAGGGCACGCTCTATCACTATCCAAATCCCTACAATCATCAGACACTGTCGATTGCGGCCTCTCCGGCGCCGCCGAAGATCGCCCAGCAGATCTACGCGCAGGCCACGCTGACCAAGATGGCGCTGCGCTTTGCGCAGGGCGAAAAGTTGGAGACCGCACTCGCCTGGGGCGAAGGCGAGTGTGAAGGCTTCATGCGAACCTAAGCCGGGGTGTGCCACGGCGGTTCACGCATCCCCGCGTGAGCCGCCAGGGCACCCCACCGTTCGATGGAATGAGCAGATCGAGCCGACACGCGGGTGCCGGCTCCGCCGTTGGACATTCCGCAAGGAAGCTTGACCCAAGGACACTGACATGGCCGATGTCGTCGTTGAGGACGGTCGCGTCGCCCGCACGGCGAGCGCGCGCAAACGGACGGGCCTGCACAATGCGTTGAAGCGGAAATCGACCGTGGCGTTCTTCCTGACGCTGCCGCTGATCCTGCTGATCGCGCTGTTCGTGCTTTACCCTGCCCTGTTCTCGATCCACCTCGCGACGCTGAACAAGTCGATGCAAAAATTCGTCGGCTTCGGCAACTTCACCTTCCTGTTCAAGCGCGAGACGTTCTGGATGGTGGTGGAGCAGTCCTGCATCTTCGCGATCACCGCCGTGTTCTTCAAGGCGCTGATCGGCTTCATCGTCGCGCATTTCGTGCACAACATACCGGCCAAGGGCCAGCGCAAATGGCGCGGCATGCTGCTGGTGCCCTGGGTGATCCCGCCGGCGATGAGCACGCTCGCCTGGCTGTGGCTGTTCGACCCCTCCTACAGCGCCTTCAACTACACGCTCTCCTTCTTCGGCATCGGTCCCATCAACTGGCTCGGCAATGCCGCCTGGGCGCGCTTTTCCGTCATCCTCGTCAACGTCTGGTACGGCGCGCCGTTCTTCCTGATCATGTACCTGGCGGCGCTGAAATCGGTGCCGGACCAGCTCTACGAGGCCGCCGCAATCGACGGCGCCAATTGGTGGCAGAAGATGTGGTACGTGACACTGCCGATGATGCGCAACATCATCGCGATCACGACGCTGTTCTCGCTGATCGTCACCTTCGCTAATTTCGACATCGTCCGCATCCTGACCTCAGGCGGGCCTCTCGACCAGACCCAGATCTTTGCCACCTATGCGTTCCGGGTCGGCATCGAGAGCAACGACATTCCGCTCGGCGCCAGCGTCTCGCTGTTTATGGTCCCGATCCTCGCCGTCGCAGCGATCTTCATCCTGCGCGACGTCAATAAACGCGGGAACGAATCCTGATGAGCACAATAGCGATCGACAAGGCCGGCCCCCGGCGCAAGGTTAAATATGGCAGCATGAGCCGCGACCGTACCTGGGCGCTGCGCTGGTCCTATTTCTTCCTGGTGCTGTTTGCGATCTTCTTTCTGACGCCGCCGCTCTACATGGTGATAACCTCGCTCAAGAGCAGCGCGGAGATCTCGGCTGCGACCAATCCGTGGTGGGTGTTCCACCCGACGCTGGCGAACTATGTCGAACTACTGACGTCGAACCAATTCCTCCGGTTCTTCTGGAATTCGACCATCGTGTCGCTGGTGGTTGTGCTCGTCACGATGCTGATCAGCATCCCTGCCGCCTTCGCGCTCGCGCGGATGAAGTTCTGGGGCTCGACGACGCTCGCCACCGGCGTGTTCCTGACCTACCTGGTTCCGGACAGCCTCCTCTTCATCCCGCTGTTCAAGATGCTGGCGCTGGTTCAGGACATCACCGGCATCACGCTCCTGAACCGATGGTACGTTCTGCTATTCGTCTATCCGACGCTGACGGTGCCGTTCTGTACCTGGATCATGATCGGCTATTTCGCCTCGATCCCGAAGGAGCTCGACGAGGCCGCGATCATCGACGGCGCCTCGTGGCTTCAGACCCTGACGCGGATCTTTATTCCGGTCGCGCTGCCGGGCCTGATTGCCGCGACCATCTTCGCCTTCACGGTGTCCTGGGCGCAGTTCCTCTATCCCCTGGTGTTCACGACGTCCATCGACCAGCTCGTGCTCCCGGTCGGCATCACCACCACCCTGATCAAGGGCGACGTCTTCAACTGGGGCCAGATCATGACCGGCGCGCTGCTCGGCGCAGCTCCGCCGCTGGTCATCTACGCCTTCCTGATGGACTACTACATCGCCGGCCTGACCGCCGGCGCGACAAAGGGTTGATGTCTCATGGCTGACGTTGCATTGCGGAAGGTGGTCAAGCGTTACGATGATGTCGAAGCCGTGCGCGGCATCGACTTGGACATCGCCGACCATGAGTTCATCGTGCTGGTTGGGCCTTCGGGCTGCGGCAAGTCGACGACGCTGCGCATGATCGCGGGCCTCGAGGACATCAGCGACGGCGACATCATGATCGGCGGCGACGTCGTCAATGACGTACCGCCGAAGGATCGCGATATCGCCATGGTGTTCCAGAACTACGCGCTCTACCCGCACATGACGGTCGCGGAGAACATGTCGTTCGGGCTGCGCCTGAAGCACTTTCCCAAGGCCGAGATCAAGGCGCGGGTGACGGAAGCCGCCCGCCTCCTCGACATCACCGACCTGATCGACCGCAAGCCGAAGCAGCTCTCCGGCGGCCAGCGCCAGCGTGTCGCGATGGGCCGCGCCATCGTACGCAATCCGAAAGTGTTCCTGTTCGACGAGCCGCTGTCCAATCTCGACGCCAAGCTGCGCGTGCAGATGCGGATCGAGATCAAGAAGGTGCACCAGAAGGTGCGCACCACCACGGTCTACGTCACCCACGACCAGGTCGAGGCGATGACGTTGGCTGACCGCGTCGTTGTGATGAACAAGGGCCGCATCGAGCAGATCGGCACGCCCAACGAGCTCTACCACAAGCCGGCGACGCGCTTCGTCGCCGGCTTCATCGGCTCGCCCGCGATGAATTTCATCCCGTGCCGGCTGGAGGATGTCGGTGGCGCGCTCCAGATCCGTCTGACCGACCGCATCGCCTTTGCGCTGCCACAGGCTCGCGCCGCGCGCTACAACGCGCTGCCGCGCACCGACAAGCTGCTGCTCGGCCTCCGGCCCGAGCACCTCACCGAGTCGCACGCGCATCTGGGGCCGGGCGTCGAGACCTTCGACACCGTGCTCGACGTCACCGAGCCGATGGGGATGGAGACCCTGGTCTATTTCGGGCTCGACGGCACGCCGGTCTGCGGCCGCGTCGATCCCAACGCCGGCGCCAAGGACGGGGCACCCATGCGTTTGGCGATGGACCTCAACAATATGCACCTGCTAAACGAAGACACCGGCGTCGTGCTGTGACGCAGGTCCAAGAAATGCAAGCAGGCAGGGAGCGATGGCGACCAACAAGAAGAAGATTTTCGTTACACAAACTTTGTCGCAAGGGGCCCGCGCCCTCCTCACCCAGCGAGACGATATCGAACTCGTCGAGTTTCCGAACCTGATCTCGGCCAAGGATTTCGAAGCCTTGCTGAAGAACCACGCGCCGGTTCACGGCGTGGCGCTGGGTGCCACCGCCTTCGGTGAGACCGAGCTCGAGGCCTCGAAGGACATGAAGGTGGTGACCCGCATCGGCGTCGGTTACGACGCCGTCGACGTGCCCGCCCTCTCCCGCCGCAAGGTGCCGCTGATGGTGGCGGGCAGCGCCAACTCGCCCTCGGTCGCCGAGCAGGCGCTGTTCATGATGCTGACGCTGGCCAAGCGCGCCAATGAGATGCACGCCTGCGTCAAGGATGGCCAATGGGCCAACCGGCTCGGCATGCTGCCGTTCGACCTCTACGGCAAGACCGTGCTGATCATCGGCTTCGGCCGCATCGGCAGTCGCACCGCCAAGCGCTGCCTGGCGATGGAAATGAAGGTGCAGGTCTACGATCCCTACAAGCCTGCCGCCGAGATCAAGGCCGCGGGCTGCGAGCCCGTCGCCGATCTCGACGCAGCGCTGCCCAACGCCGACTTCGTCACTATTCACTGCCCGAAGACCCCGGAAACCGTCGGCCTGTTCGATGCGGCGCGGATCGGCCGGATGAAGCCGAAATCCTATCTCATCAACACCGCACGCGGCGGCATCGTGAAGGAGGCCGCGCTATACGACGCCCTGGTCTCCGGCAGGATTGCCGGTGCCGGGATCGACGTGTTCGAAGTAGAGCCGCCGCCGGTCAGCAACGCGCTGTTCGCGCTGCCCAACGTCATCATGGCCCCGCATGTCGCCGGCGTCACCGTCGAGGCGGTGAGCCGCATGAGCGAGCAGACCGCTCGCAATATCCTGAGCGTRCTGGACGGCGATCCCATCCGGCAGAACATCATCAACCAGGACGTGCTCGGCTGAGCCGACCTCCGGGCGGGCGGTTATCCGCCCGCCTCCGGAACGCCAGAATGCGTCCCATTTTGGTGCAGATCGAGCCCCAACTCAGCCTTAATCAAACCCGCGTAATAAGTCCGGCCGCGGCGGCAGTGGGACAGACTTGCCGGCCGCGTCGAGCTGGAGGATGAACCCTTGTCAGAGATCGACCCGACCGACCACGCGCTGGCAACCATCGCCAGCATTTTGGAGCACCCCGAGCCCGTCCGCGAGACCGAGACCGAAATGGTGGTCGACGGTGAGCAGGTCGTCGCCGACGAGCATCCGATCGCCGACGAGCATGTGGTGGTCGACGAGCACGAGCATCCCGTGGTCGAGGAGCAGCCGCTGGTGCCGGAGCACACCGATGCCGATGGCTACAGCAAGGTCGGTCCGGGGCCGATGGTGGCGATCCGTCTGAAATGGACGGTCCATCGCGGCGATGATGGCCAGTTCTACGTCCACGAGACCATCGGCGAGCAGTCCGCGCCCGTGGTCAGCGGCCCGATGACGAGCGAAGCCGCGGTGCATTTCGTCGACGCGCACGAGGATGAGGCACATCGGCGCTTCGAGGAGCTGCGCAGCGAGATCGCCGGCCGCAGCTCGCTCGCCGATTACGAGCGCAAGGGCGAAGCCTAGCGCTCGCGGGGGCCCAGAAAATCCCGCTTCACGAGCTCGACGCCGGCATGCCGGAGCAAGTCGTAGGACGTCGTGACGTGAAAGAAGAATTGCGGGACGCTGAACGTAAGCAGCAGCGTCCGCCCGGTGAAGGGCAGCTCGGCCCCGTTTTTCAGCCTGAAGAAGACATTCCGTTCCGCCGCACTATCGATCTCGGCGCGCGACAGGCTTTCGATGAACTCGATTGACGTCGCAATGCGCGCCTGAAGCCCGGCGATGTCGTGCTCCAGCGCCGGCAGCGTCACCGGCTCCTGGTCGGCCAGCAAGGCCGGCGCGACCGTGGCATGGCGGCACGCCTCCCCTATCTGCTGCGCCAGATCGTACATATTCGGCGCCATGCGCATGCCGAGCAGGACGGCCGGATTGAACTTCCGGCTTTCGGCATAGGCGACGCCCTTGTCCAGCAGTGCCGACAGGTTGCGCAGATACGGCACGAAGACGCCGACCGAGGCGTCATACATCGAGATCGTCACCCTAAATTCCCTTCAATTCCGCCTCGCCAGCGACGGGCATCTGGTCTAAATCCAGGTTTCAAGAGCTGCACAATGACAGCTCGGGCATGGGTGGAAAAGAGATGATCGTTCGAATCGTGGCGGCTTTGGCCGCGGTCCTGCTGGCGAACTTTTCGGCATATGCGCAGCAGCCGGCGCCGTCGCGCCTCGACGAGATCGTCAAGCGCGGCACTTTGCGCGTCGGCATGACCGGCGACTACAAGCCTTTCACCTACCTGGACAAGGCGACACAGCAGTTCAGCGGCTTCGACGTCGACATGGCGGGGGCGCTCGGCAGGGCGCTCGGCGTCAAGGTCGAATTCGTGCCGACGGCCTGGCCGAAGCTCATGAAGGACTTCGAGGCCGACCAGTTCGACATCGCCATGGGCGGCGTCTCGGTCACGCTCGACCGGCAGAGGAAGGGCTTCTTCTCGATGCCGATCATGCGTGAAGGCAAGACGCCGATCGCACGCTGCGCCGACGTCGGCAAGTACCAGACCATCTCCGACATCGACAAGAAGGGCACCCGCGTCATCGTCAATCCCGGCGGCACCAATGAGCGGTTCGCGCGGGCCAACGTCAAGGACGCCGACATCACCGTCTTCGCCGACAACACCGTGATCTTCGACGAGATCGCCAAGGGCAACGCCGATTTGATGATGACGGACGCCTCCGAGACCCGCTACCAGCAGAAGCAGCATTCCGGCGTGCTCTGCGCGGTACATCCCGAGAAGCCGTTCGACTTCTCGGAGAAGGCCTACTGGCTCCAGCGCGACATGGCGCTGAAGGCTTTCGTCGACCAGTGGCTGCACATCTCGATGGAGGACGGCAGCTACAGGAAGATCTACGCCGCCTGGTTCGACTAGCGACCGATCTTGTCCGTCACTTCAGTTGCGTGCGGAAGAAGCTCACGGCCGCGTCGTTGAAGGCGCTGTGAAACGCTTTCCTGTCGAACCCGGGCGGATCAGTGCACAGGATCGGCACGGCTTCGGCCAGCTTGGGCGGACATGGCGCAAGAAAGGAAAAGTGCGACGAGTTCGGCACGATCCGGAAGTCAGGGCGCACGGGAAGCATTTGTTCCAGCGTATCGACTGAAGCGGGCACGACACCGTCGCCGCCGAGCGCCGAACGCCACAAGAGAATCGAGATCGTCACATTGGCGAGGCGCTCCTGGTTGAAAAGGCCTTCATAAAGCGGCGGATCCGCCAGCACGGCGGCTCTGATGCGGGAGTCGTGTACGGCCGCCCCAGTTGGCACAAGGCCATCGCGAATGGCCTGGCATTTTGGCGTCGTGGCTCCATCTCCGTCGCAAAGCGGAGCGAGCGCGCCGAAATCGGGGTTGCCGCCGATCACGACGAGACCGGTATAGGCGCCGCGCGAGAACCCGAACAAACCAACCCGCTTGGGGTCCAGGACCGCCGCTTCCTTCCAGGCGCCGAGCATGAAATCCGTAAGCCGCTTCATGTCGGCGGGACGCTCGACCAGGACGGAGAACTCATCGGTCCGGCTGCTGTCGCTGGCAGTGTCGCCCGGGTGATTGATCGCGGCGACCACGAAGCCGGCATCGGCCAACGCGGCCGCCGTGTCGATGTGGCCCAAAAACGAGCCGCGCCGTCCGTGCGACACGACAATCAGCGGCAGTCGATTGCCCGCTACCGGACAGTCCTTCACGCCCGGCAGGACGACACCGCCGTCGAGAGCGACCTCGGAGGGCGGCGCCGCACAAGGTGTCCACACCATGCCCGCGAGCGCGGGGCCGCCGGCGTCCGCCGGCACTTCGATAAACCGGAGCCCGGCCGTGTTCGCCGGCGTCGCAGCAAGGCAAGCGACTACGATCAGAACAAGTTCGCCAAGACGCGGCCGTAGCATTTGCGTGTGCTTTCGGAAGCTTCAACCACAACGGTTGTACCTGCCCATCCCATACCCCGTCCAGAGGTGCGCCGCGCCGCCGTCCAACTCTGGACGGAGTCCGGCGTTATTGAACCCGAACCCGCTGGAGCACGACTCATACGGACAACAGTGATCTAGATCACTTTTTGCGATCGAACCGGCGCGTAAGCGTTGGTACGGGGACCAGCTGTTCAGGAGACCGAAATGAGGAAGCTGTTGGCCACGGCCGCATTCCTTTTGGCGAGCACCGCTGCGCAGGCGCAGTACACTTTCGAATATGGCGGGCGCACCATCCGCATCGATCCGGACCGCGGCACGGTGCAGATCCCCGGCGTCTACGATAACACCGGCCAGGGCAAGGCGAAGAAAGCCAAGAAGAACGAGACGACCCCGGGCCAGCAGGCGCCGCAACAGGCCAAGGTTGATCCGCAACCTCAGGCCGCTCCGGCGCCAGCTCCCGCCCCTGTCGCCGCGCCGCCTGCAACCGAACAGGCGCCGGCCGCTGCAGCGCCGCCGCCAGTTCCGCCCCCGCCCGCTCCACCGCCGTCTGCAACCGCCAGCAACGCGCCGGCTGAGGCGGCCGTGTTGCCGCCACCAGCACCGCCTCCGGCGCCCGCTCCGGTCGAGCAGCAGGCAGCGCCCGCCGTGGCGCCGCCGCCGGCCCCGACCGTGGCTGCTGCCCCCCCGGC